>JAFVDH010000074.1 GCA_017478515.1 bacterium | reverse complement strand
TTGTCACCCTGAATTTTCTTACTCGTTCGCGTGTAACGGCAATTCCAAGTTTTGATTTCGTGATTTCATCACTCAACAAAACTTTCCAGCCTCAGCTCACTCGCGCTATTTCAGGGTCTATATATTTAATAGTAAATGCGCGCATTTTATATATAGATTCTGAAACAAGTTCAGAATGACAGATAATTTAGAAATACACAAGGTAAAAGAAAGGATAAAAATGAACAATATGAAACAAACTCAAGATGACAGAACTATTCAACCATTCAACTGTTCAACTATTCAACGAGCTTGTAGCGTGCATTTAAATGCACGAAAATTCCTTAGTAACTTAGTGCCCCAGTGCCTTAGAACATTTTGTAATGGATTGCTTCGTTTCACTCGCAATGACGGTCTGTTCACAGTTCACCGTTCACAGTTCACTCAAGCAGCTTTTACCCTTGCAGAAACCCTCATTGTAATCGGCATAATTGGTGTGGTTGCCGCGCTTACATTGCCAAATCTAAATCATGCAACAGGTGACAAAGAAAAAGTAACTAAGGTTAAAAAAATATATTCTTCACTGACCGATGCATTCGACCGTGCACAAGCTGTCTATGGACCATTTGATGAATGGTTTAATTACTGTCCGGAGGAAGGGTGTTGGGATAAATTTCCGGCAAAACGCATAACTGAATTTATGAAGGTATCTAAAGAATGTGGATATGATGATGGGTGTTTTTCTGATCAACCTTTTACATATGAAGATGGTACCCAAGACGATACAGGTTATTTGACGACAGAATTAAAACATTATGATGCATACATGTTTATTTTGTCAGATGGTACTTCCTTGGCGTTTTACGACAAATCTGGATATGCTTATTTAAGAATTATTGTAGATATTGATGGACCGAATAAAGGTAAAAACCAATATGGAAGTGACCTTTTTGATTTTTATGTTTGTTATGATGAAGACGATGGTGCACGCGGTGGAAAGACAAATTATTTATATCCATCAGCGTTTCCGGATTTGTGGACAGACAATTTATCGGATGCATATCTTACGGCTTGGGTTATTGAAAATGGCAATTTAGATTATTTAAAAGCAACTAAGACCTCTTATTATACTTATGAATGTCCGAACGGAAAAATCTTAGATTGGACAACAAATACATCTTGCCATTAAAAAGTATTTAATTTGAAGCCGGTATTTTAAAAAAATACCGGCTTATTTTCTGCAATTTATTATATACTTTTGTCTAATTAAGCTGCTTTAGCTTCTTTGTTTTCTTCTTGTTGAGGAAGAGTTCTAACGATGTGGTGTTTTTTACCTGATTTCTTAGAACTTCCAGCAGGTAAACCGTGGTATGAACCTTGATATTCACCTGCGGCATTAGCTTTTTCTTTCTTATCAGCTTCAGGTCTTGTTAAACCTCTTTCTTCTCTTGCTTTTTGAATTTCTTCAGGATTTTTTACTGTTAAAACAACCTTACCGTTTGTTTCTCTTGAAACGGCATCTTTCAAGTCTACAGGATAATCGTCGTAGTTTCCGCCGATTTTACCTTTAATGATTTCTTCTGTTACAGCATTTGCATTAACTTGAATATTATCAGGCATGTTTGGATATCTTCTCATCCATTCATCATAAGACATGTTGCCTCTTGAACCGTTACATTCTTGACATTCACCCATGTAGTTGTTAGTTGCATTAGGGCCGCCTTTTGATTTCGGATGAATGTGTTCTGCTGTTACAACTGCTTTTTGAATTAATCTGTGAGCAAATTTACTTTCGTTACCGCCAAAACCGTATTGTGTAATCATCTTGCTAATAATTTTTTCAGATTCTGGGATTTGTACAGCTACATCTAAAACTTTATGGACATTTTCGTGTTTAATACCATTTTTTTCTTCCATTTTTACGATTTTATCAAGGAAGTTACCTCTGTTGAAGTTAGTACCTCTGTATGAAACTTTACCTGCATATCTTCTGTCTTTTGACAAACCGAAAGTTTCTTTTAATTCTTTATCGCAAAGTGCTTGAATAGGATTTTCTTCGCCCAAAAGTTCTACAGATTTTGCGCTTGTTCTTCTTACAACATCAATTTGTTCGTCTTTTAAAATTTGATTTGCATCAGCACCTTTTCTTATAATAGCTGTGCATAAAGTACCGTCAGGCATGTCTTTTAGTTGTTTTTGAATATAGTGAACAACAGCTTTTTCTTCTGCTCTGAAATAATCCATATTATCTTCAAGAAGTTGGTTTAATTCTTTGCCGGAAGCTTGACTTGCATCACGTGAGAATTCATCAACTTGTTTATTAGTCATCATTGGACGGCCGCAGCAAGTACAAGGCATATCAGGTAATTCTTTTACTCTGAAATTAGAAGTTGAGCATGGAAAACCTGTGAATACCGGATTAACCATTTGTGCACCCAAGAAGTAATTTCTTGCGATTTCTGATGCTCTTGATGAATTTTGTTGAATTGGATTAGTTACATTATTTGTAACTTCAGTGTTTGATTTTTTTTGTTGAGCTACAGTTAAAATAGGTGTAGCTGCAGTAATTCTTTGAATGTGCATTTAAATTTGAGACCTTATGTTTCCTTACCTAAATAATTTCGTGTTTATTTATATATTTATAAAATATACTTCTGAGACCTGTGTTTATATTTTTATTTTATTACTTCAATT
>JAFVDH010000073.1 GCA_017478515.1 bacterium | reverse complement strand
TTTTTATCGCCGTCTATTGTCTTAATATAAACACTATCACCCAAAACCGCTTGAGCAGGAGTTATATCAAGTTTGGTTATAATATTTAAACCCTCTCTGTGATAGTATTTAGATGGTGCGACATGTAATACGACATATAAATCACCGGCAGGGCCGCCTCTTAAGCCTGCATCACCCTCTCCGGCCAATCTCATTTTAGAGCCCGTATCAACACCTGCAGGGATTTTTAATTCAATTTTCTTTTCAACTTCAACCTGACCTTTTCCTTTACATTCTTCGCAAGGTTGTTCAATTTTCTGTCCTGTACCATGACAATTAGGACATGCCGACACTTGAGTAAAATGACCCAAAGGAGTTGCAGTTGTATGCTGAACTTTTCCGGTACCGCCACAAATATGGCAAGTTACAGGAGTAGTGCCCTCTTTTGCACCTGTGCCATGACATTTTTCACAAGCCTCAAGATGACCTATTTTGACTTCTTTAATAACTCCATATACGGCTTCTTCAAAGGTTAATTCTACATCCAATCTCAAATCATCCCCCGGTACAGGAGCGTTCGGGTCTCTTCTTGATGCACTGCCGCCAAAACCAAAATCGCCAAAAAAACTTTCAAAAATTTCACTCAAATCTCCAAACCCGCCTGAAAACGGCCCTTGCGTATCAAATCCTGCATTTTTTAATCCGTCTTCACCGTATCTGTCGTAAGTTGCTCTTTTGTTATCATCTGATAGTGTTTCGTACGCTTTTCCTAATTCTTTAAATCGTTCTTCCGCATCAGGAGCTTTATTTACATCAGGGTGTAGTTGTCTTGCTTTTTTTCTGAAAGCACTTTTTATTTCATTTTTATCGGCATCTTTTGAGACGCCCAATATTTCATAATAATCTGCCATTCCTAATTCCTACCAAAAGTCTTTTTACTCAGCCGTTGCAACATTTACAAGAGCAGCCCTCAATACTTTATCTCCCAATTTATAGCCTTTTTGTAATTGAGTTATAACCGTATTTTCAGGATATTCTGATGTCGGAGTCTGCATTACAGCCTCATGATAATTAGGGTCAAATTCTTGACCTTCGGAATTTATAACTTCCAAACCTAATTTTGTTAATACATCGTTCATTTGATTGCATACAAGAGCGTAACTGTCTTTTATTTGTTGTGCATCTTCCATAGTTTCTATGGCTTTTAAGCCTCTGTCAAAGTTATCCAAAACTTCAAGAAGTTTTTTCATTGTTTCTTCAGCACCGTATTTTAATAAATTCTCACGTTCTTGAGCCTGACGCTTTCTGAAATTATCAAAATCAGCCGCCAATCTTATGTACTGATTATTTAACTCTTCGTATTTTTTTTGCAACTCATTGTTTTGATTTACATCTGATTTGTTTTCTGAAGAGTGATTTTCATTATCAGGTTTTGTATTATTTTCATCAATATTATCAGAAACTGTGCCTGAAGAATTGTCCGCATTTTCAGAAATTGGAGAATTTTTATCTTCAACATCTTCTGACGGTTTAAACGGATTGTTTGATGATTGGTCTTTTGTTTCTTCTATTTCGTGCTTATTGTGTTTCATATTTTTGCCTCACAAATAATATTTTACTTTCTTTATTATAATTTATCAAACCGTATAAACAACTTTAGTTTATTTTTTCTTAATAATTCAATGTTGTCTTTTTTACAAAAATCATTATAAATCAAATAGAGGATTTAATATTACAAATAATTTTATATCATTAAAACAGAGAGTCGGAGGCAGGAGTAGGTATGTTTTCTCCAAAGATACAAAATCTTATTGATTCAAGCGGTCAACAAGCTGCTATTCAGCGTTATACAGAATTAAAAGCAAAAATAAGCAGTTTTGGAAACTCAATTGAACCGCCACAGTTAACAGATGTAAAACCGTTTGCAAAAGTTTTAAAAGACAGTGCAGCTACGACAAATGTTTCTACGCCAAATACAAGCACAAATACTTTCGGGTCTTTTGTTAAAGGCGGCGATAAAAAAGTCAGTCAAAAAATTTACAACAGAAATGACTTAAATGCTTTAATCGGTGTTCAAAATTTACCAAACGGAGAAAGCTTTGCGTCAAAAATGGCAGGCGGTCTGGTAGGTTCTAAAAACCAGATAATGGACATGGTTACAAAAATTTCAAAACGTCATGGCGTTGATGATAAACTTGTTAAAGCCTTGATAAAGCAAGAATCAGGATTTAAAGTTGATGCAAAATCAAAAGTGGGAGCAATGGGATTAATGCAATTAATGCCCGCAACAGCAAAAAGTTTAGGCGTAAAAGACCCTATGAATCCCGTAGAAAATGTTGAAGGCGGAGTTACGTATTTAAAATCAATGCTTGACAAATATAACGGCAATGTAATTCTTGCCCTTGCAGCTTATAATGCAGGCCCGGGTGCAGTTGATAAGTACGACGGAGTTCCTCCTTATCCCGAAACTCAAAATTACGTTAAAAACATATTGAGGGATTATCTATGATAACTTTATTTAATCTAATTTTCAGCAAAATTTGCTCACTAAAATTTGTTCGCTGACATATTTACGAAAAGCGGGCATCGCATGTATTTCACAGCCACGCCCACCTATTAAATTTTTCATCCGAATTCAGCAATTAATTGTGGTAATTATATACAAGTCTACACAAATAATAAAAATATCATATCTTTATGGAACTTCGTAAATTCGTTTATTGAAATAACTACAATCCCGAATTTGTTTGAGTGCGTAAGCACGAGTTATGAGGGCTGTGATTGAAATTAACGAATTAGAAGTGAAATATCAAATATGATATTTTTATTATTTGTGTAGATATTACCTTATGTAAAATTGTATATAATAACCTTAACTTTTTGCTACAATCTGGCATGCGGACTAATTTGTTTATTATAAGCTTTTTCCGCAATTAAAACTTATTCGTCAATATTGCAAAAACATCATTAAATATTACATAAACCATAAGCGTCACAAGGAACATAAAACCTACTGTTCCTATTTTTTCAACTATTTTGTCATCAAGACGTTTGCCATGAATTTTCTCAATAAACAAGAATAACAGATGACCGCCGTCTAATGCAGGAATAGGTAAAAAGTTTACAAGAGCCAAATCCATTGAGATTATCGCTATCAAAAGTAACCCTTGAAATATTCCGTTATTTTGAATTATATCGCCGCCTACCTTTGTTATGGCAACAATACCGTGCAAATCTTTCATTGGCACTTTTCCTGTAAATAATTGATACAAACCGTAACACATCATTGCTGTATTTTCATATAAATACTTATAACTGTTTTTAACAGCCGACGGGAATGAAGTTGTTTTTGATAAAATTTCTCTTGTTTCCAATTGAACTCCGAGTTGTCCGTTTTTGTTCGGATAAACGGTTTCCAAGTCTATTGTTCCACCATTTCTCTCAACTTTTATATCAACAGGGTGAACCGTATCTGACATAGCTTTAGCTATATCCTTTAATGTTTCCGTACCGTCAGAAATATAGTAGGATTTATTTGAAGAGTTCAACTTATCCCTCAAGGCTTTATCTTTTTCCGTTAATTTAAGAGTCCCAACGTGTTCATAACGTTTCAGCCCTTTTTGAACTTTTTCGTTCAAAACAATTTTTTCTTCCTGTGCATTTTGCGGAAGCTTAATAAGAACATCTTTAACTAAAATTTCATCCTGTTTCATACCAATATTAAGTTTTTTAAGCTGTTCAAGGTTAGCATTATAAACTTGCTGAGAAATAATTCCGTCATTAGCCTTGCTTTGCATAATAATAGTAATAAATGAATTCGTATTTTTAATAGGAACACCGTTAACCTCAACAATTTTATCACCTTTTTTTACGCCTGATGACCATATAGAAGCATCTTTTGCCGCAACAATATCATTGACGTATATTTCAAAATTACCTGATGGCAGCTGCCCCCATAGTATTGCGGTAATCAAAACAAAAACGTAAGCACAAATAACATTTGCAATAACACCGGCAGAAACTACCAATGCACGTTGATATATGGGTTTGTTTATAAATCTTTCAGGAGAATCCGCCTCCAAATCACAATCCTTTTCATCATCAGGAAACGCAACATATCCGCCCAATAAAAAAGCATGGATTAAAAAAGTCGTCTCCCCAAATTTTTTCTCAAACAATGTCGGTCCTATCGGCAAGCCAAAACCGAATTTTTCCACTCTCATCCCGAATGCTTTCGCAGTAAAAAAGTGTCCTGCCTCATGCACAAGAATAAGTATGCTTATAAATATTAACATTAAAATTACTGACATAAATTAGAATTCCTTATTTATTATTTCTTACTTATTCTAGCACGATTATTAATTTATTGTATAATTTTTTTATGAAAAAATTTTTAAATATATTTTTGGACTTAATATACAAAAGACGATGTTACTTTTGCAAAAAATCCTTTGAAAATTTAATAATGTGCAGTAAATGTTATGACTCGCTGTATTTTAACCGACCTCAAGCAAGAATAATTTTTAACGGTGTAAATATTTTTTGTGCAGGAATTTACGAAAAAACAATGCAAAAGCTTATTAGAGGAATAAAATACCATAAGAAAAAGGATTTAGCATTTTATCAAGCAAAGTTTATGTATGAGTATTTTAAAAAATTAAACCTCAACAAGAATTATCAGGTAGTGCCCGTTCCCCTATATTCAAAAAGACAAAAGGAAAGAGGCTACAACCATATGGAACTCGTAGCAGAAGAATTTTGCAAACTTTCGGGAATGACTCTAAACACAAATATAATAAAACGGATTAAAAATACAAAACCTCAATATAAATTAAACAAACAGGAAAGACTTAAAAACTTAAAAAATGCCTTTTCCATTGAAAAATCAAATATAAATTCTGATTTGGACATACTTATAATTGATGATATATTTACAACAGGCTCAACTTTTGAATCAATGATAGATGAATTTCATAAAAAAAATGTGTACAATATAACATGCTTGGCGGCAGCATCGGCAAACTAAAATGATATTAAGCGAATTTTCAAAATTTTTACAAAAACATAACGAAGAAATCATAAAAAATAAAACAACCCTAAGCTTACTGACGGCATGGGTGCTGTCCATATTGGAAAAACCCGCCCAAACAAATGTGGAAAAAGTTATTCATCAGGAAATTGACTTTTACCAAAACAAAGCGGGAGACTTTTTTCTTGTCGCAAAATCAGAAAGCGGAAGAAAATTAACCAAAGCCCTTTATAATTACGCTCTAAGCTATGAACAACACTTGATGAGAAAATGGCTTGAAGACAAAAAACCAAAAGACTTTAAAAATAATTAAACAAGTTTTAACCTATATTTTTAGGCAATTATACATAATTTTACGTAAGTTTATGTTTTCAAAATAATAAAAATATCATATTCGATATTTCACTTCTAATTCGTTAATTTCAACCACAACCCTCATAACTCGTGCTTACGCACTCAAACAAATTCGGGCTTGTAATTGTTTCAATAAACGAATTTACGAAGTTCCATAAAGATATTCTATTTTTATTATTTTTATTAATTTTATTTAAATAAAATTAACAATTAAAAATTTCATTATTGATTTTAAAACATGTTTTGTATAATGTGGAATAGTAAACCGCAGACAGTTAGTGTCGAAAGACTTAAAACACTAAGTGCTAACCGAGGTCAAACAACTAAATAAATAGTTTTTGATTGAATTTTTGCGGGTTATTGTACGCAAAAATTTTTTGTTATTTGCAAAACAAATAAAAATAATAAGGTCGAAACAATATAAAGGAGAAAAAATGTCAACAAAAGCGTTTAAAGATGAAAAAATCGAAAAGATTAAAGAAAAAGTTGATAAAGCGCAAGTAGTAATTTTAACAGACTACAAAGGATTGACTGTTGAAGAAATCACAAAACTAAGACGTGAAATCCAAAAATCAGGCGGCGACTATATGGTAACAAAAAACACCTTAACAAAAATCGCTATAAAAGATACACCGTATGAATTGCTAACAGATTCATTAAAAGGCCCGTCAGCAATCGCATTCGGATTCGAAGACCCTGTATCACCTGCAAAAGCTTTATCAAAATTTATTAAAGAAGCTAAAAAAGGCGAAATCGTAGCAGCAGTGCTAGATGGAAAATTATTATCGGCACAAGAAGCAAAAGCATTGGCAAATCTTCCATCAAAAGAAGAAATTTACGCAAAAATGCTTGGCTGCATAAATTCACCTGCAACAGGCATCGCCGGTGCAGTAAATGCGGTAATGGCTTCATTAACAAGAGCTATGGCTGCAGTAAGAGACCAAAAACAATAGTTTTTGAACCTCTGCTTAAAAAGAGTGCTTAAAACACTCTGATGAGTAATAAAACTCAATAAAAAAGAAATCACAAAAATTTAATATTAGAAAGGAAAGTAAAAATGAGTAACGTAGAATCAATTTTAGAATCAATCGAAAAATTAACATTATTAGAAGCAGCAGAATTAGTAAAAGCAATGGAAGAAAAATTCGGCGTATCAGCAGCAGCACCTGTAGCAGTTGCAGCAGCAGCTCCTGCAGCAGCAGCTGAAGGCGGTGCAGAAGAAGCTTCTGAAGTTACAGTTGTATTAGCTGAAGCTGGTGCTAATAAAATTGCTGTATTAAAAGAAGTTAGAGCTATCACAGGCTTAGGCTTGAAAGAAGCTAAAGAATTAGTTGATAATGCACCAAAACCAATTAAAGAAAATGTTAAAAAAGAAGAAGCTGAAGCTATGAAAAAACAATTAGAAGAAGCTGGTGCTAAAGTAGAAATCAAATAGTTAAAATAATTGATTTTAATTAAGAAAAGAAAAAGGGCGAACCTGAAAAATTCAGGTTCGCCCTTTTTCTTAAAAACTTTTTGTTGAAAATCAATAAAAATTTGTTCATTTAAACAAAAAAAATAAAGGCCTGCGATTGCAAGCCCTAAAATATACATTTACCCCACCTACTTTATATCATGCATATATTACATTGTCAACCCATGCAGAATGTTTTTTGTAACAAAAACTTAAAGACAATTTTTCGCTTAAATTTAACTTTATTTAATAAGTATCTTAAAATATTCAATTTATAAATTTGCCCCGAATTAATTTCAATACAAAATGTTTAAAAATTAAAAGTATAATACTTAAGTACCATTAATTTATGTAAAATTTCATCATTTTGTATTAGTGAATTTATTTTAAGATTATATTATACTTTATAACACAGAGTTTATATGTACATTTATTATAAAAGAGGTAAAAGATGACAATAGTTGACGACGCATTAGTTATGATTTTAGCAGGCGGAGAGGGCAAAAGACTTCATCCGTTAACAAAAGACCGAGCAAAACCCGCTGTTCCTTTCGGAGGAAGATACAGAATTATTGATTTCGTATTAAACAACTTTATCAACTCAGGGTTTTACAAAATTAAAGTTTTAACTCAATACAAATCAGACTCTTTAAATCAACATATTTCAAGAGGATATGCAATGTCAGCTTTCTTAGACCAATATGTAGATTTAGTACCGGCTCAAATGAGAACTGGCGGAACATGGTATCAAGGGACAGCAGATGCTGTTTATCAAAATAAATTACACATTGTCGATGCTGACCCACGATATGTATGTGTATTTGGCGGAGACCATGTTTACAAAATGGATGTTTCGCAAATGATGGATTACCACAAGAAAAAACAAGCCGCTTTAACTATTGCCGCTATACCTATTCCTATTGAAGAGGCTTCTGAATTCGGTATTATGGAAGTTGATGACAATTGGAAATTAACAAGCTTTGTGGAAAAACCTAAATTTAAACCAAAATCAATTCCGGGACACCCTGAGTTATGTCTTGCATCTATGGGTAATTATATTTTTGGAAGAGATGTTTTGGTTGATGCGTTGGAAAGAGATGCAGTAATTGAAACTTCTAACCACGATTTTGGTAAAAACGTAATCCCTATGCTGTTAAATGAGGGACAGCCTGTTTATGTTTATAATTTTAAAGAAAATACTTTTGCAGGAATGACAGAAGCCGAAAGAGGCTACTGGAAAGATGTAGGAAATGTTGATGCTTACTGGCAGGCAAATATGGACTTATTGGATTCTTGTCCTGAGTTGAATTTATATGCCAAAGAATGGCCGCTAAGAACATTTAACTACAACTACCCTCCTGCAAAATTTATCTGGCAGGAAGGTGACCGTGTCGGTATGGCTACTAACTCTATGGTTTCTGAGGGTTGTATCGTTTCAGGCGGCAGCTTGTCAAGATGTATTCTGTCTCCTGAGGTTAGAATTAATTCTTACTCTCAAGTTTGGGACAGTATTTTGATGGAAAATGTTAATGTAGGCAGACACTGCGAAATCAGAAATGCTATCATTGACAAAAACGTTGATATACCTCCTCATACAAAAATTGGTTTCGATAGAGAAATTGATACACAAAAAGGATTCTACGTATCTCCTAATGGAATTACCGTAGTACCTAAGGGAGCTATACTTTAATAAATTTTAATATTTAATACTTATTTAAAACCCTTTGTTTATAATAAAATAAAACAGAGGGTTTTAAACATGAAACATTTTATTTTTGCAATAATTACAGGATTATTATTTTGTCAACCGGTTTCAGCAGCAACCGTACAGCAAAATCAAAACAGCAAATCAACTTTAACCTGTGACTCAGCAGTTAATTTAAAGAAACCAATGGTAGTTTTATACTCGGCGGATTACTGCTACTATTGCAAAAAATTTAAACCCGTTTTTTACCACCTGTCTTATAATTTGTCTGATGAATATAATTTTATTGTTTACGATATAACAAAAAAACATAAGCAAACAATCTGCGATAACGTAGATTTAGATGGAATTCCAACTCTATACGTGTTTAATCCGAAAACCGGAAGCAAATATTTAGTACCTGAACGATACTACTCAAATCCCGGTATGCTGAAAAACAAACTTGTTGAATATTACAAAAACTTAAAATAACACTTAAAACATGCACAAATTTTGAAAAATAAGGCAATTTATTATTTCAAAAATTTTTATAATAAATGTAGGTGTTATGTTAAGTATTAATCAACGTATGGCAAATGTTAGCTTTAAAGCCAACGTGATGCCGAAAAATCAAGCTCAGCATATTGATAATATTCTTCACTCAGGAAAAAGTGTTGATATATTTTGTCATTCAATTTCTGATGAAGACACCTTTAACAGTGCAACTGCATTTTATAACTATTTAAAACAAGACGGAATAAATGCCCGCATAATAGCATCCGGCGGAAAATCAAATTACGGCTACGATACAGGCAAATATAATATTATTCAGGCAAAAGATATTAATGATGAGACTAAAAAAGCTGATATTGCTCTTTGCGTAGATTTTTCAAGCAAAGACAGACTCAATTCAAATGTATATAAACACCTTCAAAAATACGATGCCTCTAAAATTGTAGGTATTGACCATCACGATGATAAAAACAAGCTTCATCCTGATTTCAATCAAATAACAAAAGTTTATGAAAAAAATCAAGTTCCAGAACTTGAGGCTAAAAACTATTACATAGACAGTTCTGCCAAATCAAACTGCGGAATTATTTACAGATTTTTTGAAGCTCTCGGCAAAACCCCTGACAAAGAAATATCAAAAGCTCTTTATACAGGTTTTACCGATGATACGGCAAAAAGTAAATGTGAATTAGATAAAAACTCTAAAGAAGTTAAAGCAAAGCTAACATCTGCACTTAACTTATTTGATATTGCAAAAATAAAAAAACATTTTGTCGAAAAAACTCTGTTTACAAAGGAAGAAAAAGCCTTTGCCAAAAACTTGCAAAACAGAATTCAATATTCTCAAAACGGTAAATTAGCTTACGTTGAAATCAAAAACGATGACGAAGAGTGGAATAACATAGGCAGAAATACGGAAAAAGCTGCTATTATCCTCGGAAAATTCAGAAAAGAAACTCTTGCAAACAACAAAAACCTTGAAAGCGTTGCCGTATTTTACCCTTGCGATGACGGAATGACATACAAAATGAGCATCACATCAAACAATGATTATGCAATGAGAATTGTGGATTACGCAAAAGAACACTATTCAAAAGATATAGTAGCAGGAGGCCACCCTGAACGCTGCGGAGGAACAGTGCTTGCAACAAATCCTATTGAACAACACAATTGGGTTAATTATTTTGTAAATTCTTCTGATAAAATAACTTATTAAATTTAATTATTGCGGCTATATTCAAATTTATAAATCAGTTTTAGGCTCTATATTGTCCTCGGACAAAGAGTTTTCGTCTTTAAGATTATCTTCATGTTCGGAGTTTTCTTTTTCTTCTAAATCAGAATTTAGCTCAAGACTCGATTTTAAATCATTAATAATAATATCCGAACTTTCCTGATTAAAATAATCATTATATTTACCCAAAACAGAAAATCTTTCCTTAGAGCTGTAGTCATTTTGGGCAATGAGCAAATCTTCCAAAACTATATCTAAAGCCTCTATCGACGGAAGTTTGTACAAAGTTTTAAATATTTTTTCACCAATATCATTCAATTCAATATCATTATTATTTCCAATCAAAATAACAGGTTTACCGCAAGGGAAGTAATCAATCGCAGTTAAAAAGCTGTCTGTAAGCATAATATCAGAAGATTTATAGACAGAAACCGCATCAAGATTATCTTTTACGACAACGTTAGGAAGAACAGACCATCTGTTTATATAATCGACAAATTCTTCTGTTGACAAAACATTATTCTCAATGCATTGTTTTTGCAAATTTTTGTCAGGAATAAATACAAAACTATATTGCGGATGTGTTAAAACATAATCAAGCATATTCTTTTGATACTCTATAAAATCAAGAGCATCAGCATATTTTTTCACATCAAAAGACGGAGAATAAACTATTCTGTTATGAGCAGATTTGTCAGATGAACTCCAAAACCAATCATTTTCAGAAACAGTATTTGCACGATATTTTTCATATAAAGTAAAACCTGCATTCACAGAATTTTTAAATGTTTTCATGCTTTCTCTGTTTGATGCATAAATTTTCCATGTATTATCCAGTCTGTCTCTTGTAAAATTGTTCATATCGCATTGTTTTTTAAATGAAAATTCAGGTTCTACAAAACAGGTCAATGCGTATTCAGACAAATTTTTCGGAGAATAATCAGATTTTAAATAATCAATTTGCTGATAAAAAATAATATCCGGCTTTAAAGCTTTTATCATAACAGCCTGGTTTGTATCATGTTCTATACCGTCAAGGCAATTATAACCGTTATCCCTAAAGTATTTTAAAGTTTCATCTGTAAAAACAGCTTCTCTATCGCCCAATGCATTCGGCAAAACTATTATCGGGAGCACTTTAAAGTTATTATCAGCTCGCAATTTAAAATATAAATTATTCAAATACCATTGTCTGTAATCAAAGACAACAAATAAAACCCTAATCTGTTTATCAGCTTTTTCAATCAACTGTGAAGCTTTTTTTTGATAATTAAAATGCGACAAAATCGCACCGTCCTCATAATTAATTACGGAATCAAACACAGGCATTATCTGTCCTGTTTTTCTATACGTAATAAACGCCTCTTTTGAAATATTTAAAATATCACTTAATTTTTCAAGAAAAGATTTTTCCAACAAATTAATAAATTTAACTTTTTTCTTTATAAGGTGATTTTTTCTCAAATATTTTTCAATTTTTTCCCCACAATCCTTAAAATTCAAAAGAACATCAATACCGCTAAAATAAAGATTTTCTACAGAAATAAATCTAATATCAGACTGTTCAACGGACTCTATATTTTGTTGATTGCCATCAGAAATTCCAACAATATTAAAATAAGATTTCAAATCATATTTTTCGTCTATCGCTTTAAATGCCTCATTTGCTCCCAAAATTGCGACTTTCTTATTCTCAAATTCCTTACTCAATTTTAAAAGTCTGTTTTCAATATTAAAAGTCTCTAATTTTTCCCTAATATATAAATATTCTTGCATAACATGTATATTTTAAAGTATCAAAACCTGATGTCAAACAATAAGATTATAAGAAAGAACTTATAATCAGAATAAAAAAGGCAACACAAAATGAATAATTACAAAACTTAACGCATTTTATATTATTTTATGCAAAAAATAAAAAAACTTATTCTACTTATTATGCAGTACCAAAGACTCTTGATTCATCAACGTAACGAGCTGCTATTCTTCTTTGTAAATCGGACTTAGTAATTTTACCATCTTTATCAGAATCCAGACCTCTATTATAAGCATAATAATTTTCACCACTAGCAGTCAAAACTTCACGATTTGCTCTGGCCGGTAAGAATATAAGCGAGTATAAATCTGCACCCGAAAGTTTTTTACCTTCCATGCCATAAGCTTTTTTATTCATATTAAAGAATTTTTCTACATAATCCAACTGTTGAGTAGGCGACATTCTTGCAAGTTCATCGGTTGTAGTACCGAGAGCCTTGGCCGTTGCCGGCATAAATTGAATTAATCCGGTAGCTCCGCCATGCGGATTTCTTGCAGTTGAACTCAATCCTGACTCAGAATTCATTACTGCTAATAAATCTTTATAATCACATCCAATTCTTGATGCAATTTCCTTTGTCTTATCCAAAAATGCTTTATCCAATTTTACCTTTGGAGTATTAGCATAAGTAGGATTTGCAGTAGGAGACGGAGAGCCTGCCGATGATGCAACTGATGATGCAGCAACAGAAGATGTTCCGGCAAAGCCTGCGAACAGAGGATTTTTAGATGATGTACCAAACGGATTACTTTGCTGTGCCATAGCACTACTTGAACTTTCCGACGATGCATCCGTTTTTTTAGATATTTTTACTTTTAATGTTTTTGATATAAGTTTTTGGTCTTTGCGGCTCATATTTGTTTCTTCGGAAATTTCCGAAAAC
>JAFVDH010000072.1 GCA_017478515.1 bacterium | reverse complement strand
GCTTAGTTTTGTTTCAAATATTATTGTATAAACATTTTTCTTGTCTTCATCACTAAATTTTGTTGTCCAATCAATTTCTGCAATTTTTGCATCAATTGAATTGAAATCTTTTACCTTAAGACCATTTACAAATTCGTCTTTCATTCCTTCAAGAACGTCTTTTAAAGCACTTTGAAATATACTTCTGCTATCGCCTTCAAGCTTAAAGTTCGGGAATACTTTTTCCGCAATTTGTTCTAGCTGTCCTAATCCTGTATCAACAAAGTTTGTACCGACTATAGCTTTTTGTAAATCATTTAGTGAATCGTTTTCATTTTGATCTTGAATAAAGCCGTTAAGCTCATTTTCGCTCATTTGTTTTGATTTATCAACATTTGAGGTTACTTCCAAACCTGCTGTTGCCAAATATTTGTCAATTATTTGTTGAATTTGGGCAACCATTGCTTCAATATCTGTTGTTGTACTTGTGTTTGTATAATTTGAAAGGATTTCTTTTAAATCACTGTTGTTGTAATTAAATCCGCAAAGTTTATTTTCTACAGTCTTTAGAATATTTTTTGCATAAAGATTTACTGTAACTTCTCTTTGTATTCTCGGAGCAATTTCTTTTATTTTTTGTTCGACACCCTTAATATCGCCTTGTGCTAATAACTCATTTAATTCTGAAGTTAGTGCATTACGAACGTTATTTATCCAATCTTTTATATCAAAATATTTTTTCAAATTCTGGTCAGAATTTACTTTTGCTTGTAATTCTTTTAAATAGGTTTCTAAAGCGCCATAAGCTCCTACTTTTTTGTTAATGGCATTTTGTTCATTGTTATCAAGAGCATGTGTATTTGTTAAGCCGGTATTTCCGATACGTCCGTTTCCGCGGTTGAAATCAGTTTCTTTCCAAAATGCATTAATCATTGCATTCAAGTCACTATCACTTTGACCTTCAAAATTTGCACGTATAAATGACTTAAATTCGTCTTTTGTTATTATACCGTCCGGAGTATAATCGGCTTTTGCTTGCCAATCATTCATTGTGCTTAAGAAAGTGTAGATTCTTGATACGTTGTTATCTGCCATTTTCTGACTCCTTATTTTTCCCTTTTTTTGTTACATTCAATGTAACTCAATACATATTGTGTTACATTCGAGGTATGCATGTAGACCTTTTTCCTTAGTCAAAATAAGGATTTTAAACTTGCAAAAAATAATAAAATTATTATCTGTAGTTTTAGCTGCAGAGAAATATATCATTTATAAATAAAAATAAAACTTGAATATATTCCAAACAGTCATTCTTAAGAAAATATATGTTATGTAGTTGCTTTATATTTAAAAAGTTCACCCCCCATAACTATTGTTATATAAAGTTTTTAGCGATTCTTTTGGATAAAATAATTGTTCACCTAATGATAATTTTGGGAGTATCAACACATAAAATTTTTAGATAATAATTGTAACGTTTTGTAACAAATTTTAAGTTTTTGTCTAAAAATACTAAAGTTTTTGGAAATTATGCCGTAATACATGATGTAAATAAAATAAAAAAGGTAAAAACACTACAAAAAGGGAAACTAAGACGGAAAAAATACCTCGAATGTAACACAATATGTATTGAGTTACATTGAATGCAACAAAAAAGGGAAAATAAGGAGTCAGAAAATGGCAGATAACAACGTATCAAGAATCTACACTTTCTTAAGCACAATTGGTGATTGGCAAGCAAAAGCCGATTATACTCCGGACGGTATAATTACAAAAGACGAATTT
>JAFVDH010000071.1 GCA_017478515.1 bacterium | reverse complement strand
TAATTCTGCTATGGAAGTTACTAAAGTTATGTCTACTAACTTGACTTCTGCTAAATCATTGATTGAAGATGCTGATATTGCTAAAGAATCTTCTAACTACATCAAGAACCAAATTCTTCAACAAACAGCATCAAGCTTGTTAGCAACTGCTAACCAAAACCCTAGTATCGCACTAAGCTTAATCTAGGAACAACCTGAAAAGTATCTTTGAATTTTTAAATATCATTGAAAATTTTAAAAGTTCCAAGCGTACATAATATTCAATCTCAAACCGTTATGAGGAATAAGGATTTCCTCATAACGGAGGGGATGAAGAAATAAAGTTTAAAATTTATCTTATTATTTATTTCTATTAGCCATAGTAATTGCTGTGCCGATTGTTTGGATTGGCAGTCGGCATGGCGGTTACTACAAATACAAAACAACAACCTCTTTAAAAATTTTAAAGAGGTTTTTATAATAAATTATGTAACATCTCCTTGTTGGCAAAGATGTGATTTTTCCATCTCTTGTCGGGATAGGATAAGGGTAAACTGTCAATAATTTGTCAGTAAATTATATTACCTTTTTATTTAAAAATATTTATAAAACCTTGCAAACTCTTATAAACTCTTATAAAATAAGGAAGTTAAAGCCTTAAAATTAATAGCGGGTAATATAAATATGAACCAACCAAAAAAGAAAATCTTAATTGTTGACGATGACGATGAAATAAGAGAACTTCTTGAATTTGACGTTGCACAAAGCGGTTACTTCGTCGACACGGCAAAAGACGGTCTTGAGGGACTGAATAAAGCCTTAAACAACTCTTATGACTTAATATTGCTTGATGTTATGATGCCCAAAATGAATGGTTTTGACGTTTGCAAAAATATCAGAAACGCAAAACTTTCAATACCTATTCTCCTTTTAACAGCAAAAGGTACAATTGAAGATAAAACAGAAGGTTTTGACTGCGGGGCGGATGATTATTTAGTAAAACCGTTTGATATTCAAGAAGTTTTACTTAGAATAAGGGTTTTGCTCAGAAGAAATCAGATAGAAGATACCTCTTCTCTTTCAAATGAAATTTTGCAGGCTGGAGATATTACAATAAGTCCTGAAAGTTTAGAAGTTATTATTGTTAATAAAAAAGTTAAACTTACACCGACAGAATTTGAAATATTATACTGCCTGATGCAGCATGTTAACAGTCCGGTAACGCTTGCGGTACTATTAGATGAAGTTTGGGGATATGATTCTGATGAAGACGTAAGAATGCTCAGAGTACATGTTGGCGGCTTGCGAAATAAAATTGAACCAAACGTTAAAGCCCCTCAATATCTCCATACCGTAACAAATGTCGGCTATAAATTAACACCTTTTAAAGAAGCTTAAATTTACAAAAAGAATATTTTAAAATTATGAAAAAAATGTTTAAAATAAAACGATTAAAAATAGCCGAACAAATCCTGATAGTTCTTTTTTGTGCCGTTGTAGCACCAATGATTATAAGCGGTATAATCATAAACAACATTAACCAGCACGCAATAAGAGCTCAGTTAAGAGATTCTGCAATGCTTGTCGCTAACATGGTCAGCGAAGAAATTGATGTATTTATTTCTACTGCCTATAACGAACTTCAACAGGTTGATGCGATTTTAAAAACAATTCCACCTCAGAACAGAAATCGTTATCTTAACGACTTAAAAGGAAAATTTACTCAATATGAAGATTTGAAAATCGATGATAACTTAAACAACTTTGATAAATTATATAAAGAAAACCTAAAAAAAGATATGATTACATTAAGTATTAAAACCTTTGACGGAAAATACTTAATAGCCGTATACAAACTTGATGAGTTTAAAAGATTTTTATTCCGCTCACTAAAAGATGATGTAAGACAGATTTACATAATATCTCACGAAAAAGAAGTAGTAGCTGCTCACAATTTCACATCGGAATTGTTCGTAGAATCAACAAATCTTCTGCCAAAAAAATTATATGACAACAAAGCCGTAATATTCGGTTCTGACAAAAACCAACCTATCTGCTATTACAAAAAAACTAACCCTAACTTAATGATAATAGTAAATACAACCCAAAAAGTAACAGACGAAACAATTAACTCAAATCGTTCTCAACTTTTGCTGGCAGTATTTGCCGCATCTTTGTCAGTATTTATCCTTGTGGCACTGTATATTTATTACATGTATATAAACATAAGACAGCTATTTAAAGGTATTATCGCCATTTCACAAGGTAACTATCAGAGACAAATTCGTCTTTTAACTAATATTTTTACTCCATATGAAATAGTCTTTCTGGCTTTTGAATTCAATAAGATGGTAAGCCAAATTCATAAATCTTACAAAGAATTGGAGGAAAAAAATATTGAACTTGCACAGTTAAACGAATTCCGCTCAAACTTAATCGACACAGTAAGCCACGAATTAAGAACCCCTTTAACAAGTATTCAAGGCTATACCTCAAGACTGCTAAGACAGGATATACAAATTGACGAAGAAATGCGTCAAAAATCACTAAAAATTATAAAACGCCAATCAGAAAGATTGAAACGTATGATTGAAGATTTACTTGTAATTCCTGATATCGAACGTGCAAGAATAAAAATGAATATAGAACCTGTTTGGATAATAGAAACAATAGAAAATTCCAAAGTTTTAATAAAAGATAAAAACCAAAAAGAAGTTATAAGTACGGTAAATGAAGATTTTCCGCTTGTTCTTGCAGATAAAGACAGACTTGAACAAGTTTTACTAAATTTGCTTGATAATGCAGCAAAATATGCGTATGAAGATACTTCCATACAAATAGACGGAAATTTTGACGAAGATTTTGCAGTTATAAAAATTTCAAATCAAGCAGATTTTATTCCGGAAGATAAGTTAAATAGATTGTTTGAAAAATTTATAAGAATGGATGGTACAACAACCAGAACCTCTCGTGGAACAGGTTTAGGGTTGTTTATAGTAAAAGGTCTTGTAGAAGCAATGAATGGCGAAATTAGTCTCGTAAGCACAGAAGATAACGTATTTACAGTAGAACTCAAATTACCAAGATTTAAAGAAGCTTTTGTTTAGGTGACGTCTTATGTTTATGCAAAAAGCAATAGAAGAAGCTAAAAAAACCGTAAAAGATGTTCCCGTAGGAGCTGTTATTGTAAAAAATAACAAAATTATATCTTTTGCACATAATGAAAAAGAATTAACAAAAAATATTACAGGCCATGCAGAAATTATTGCAATACAACAAGCAGAAAAAATTCTTGGGAATTGGAGGCTGAATAACTGCGAAATGTACGTTACTCTTGAGCCATGCCCGATGTGTGCATGGGCAATTCTACAAGCAAGGATAAAAACCGTTTACTTCGGCTCTTTTGATAAAAAATACGGAGCTTTTATTTCTTCTATGGACTTAAGAAAAACTCTTCATTCAAAAACAACCGTTTACGGCGGAATAATGGAAGAAGAGTGTGATAAACTTTTAAAAGATTTTTTTAAAAAAATAAGATAATACATAATTCTAACTACCATTTCAGCTTTTCACCAAAATAAATAGAAAACAACTTCTAAAGGAGATTTAAATAAAAAATGACAAATTCAACAGATATCTTAACAGACCAAACAGGATTAAAACAACAGCTTGATAACTATGTTGAACAATACGAAACAAAAGATTTTATTAAAGATGACCCGGTTCAGTTTTGCCATAAATTTAAAAACCCAAAAGATATTGAATTGGCAGGTTTTATAGCCTCGCTTTTTGCCTTTGGAAACAGAAAAGTCTTTATTAACAAATTGAATAAACTCTTTGACCTTTTCCAAAACGAACCATGTAACTTTATAGAAAACTATAACGGGCAAACTCTAGACGGATTTAATTATAGATTTGCAAAAGAAAATGACGTAATTATTGTTTTATCAGCTCTAAACAGCCTTTATAAGCATGGAGATACATTAATGACACTTTTTCAAGATTATTTTGAAAAAGAAAAAGATATTTTTGGCATGCTTTGCAAAATTTCAGAATATTTTTATAAAACAATAGAAACCTCATGCGGAGCAAAATATTTAATCCCGGATGCCCGTAAAAGATGTGCCATGAAACGCATGAACATGTTTTTACGCTGGATGGTCAGATGCAGCGAAGTAGATTTAGGATTGTGGAACTTTATTCCGACTTCAGATATTTTAATTCCGCTTGATACGCACGTGGCGAGAATTTCAAGAAACTTAGGACTTCTAAAAAGAGCTTCAAATGATTTTAAAGCCGTTGTAGAACTAACAAATAATTTAAAACAATTTGATAAAAATGACCCTGTAAAATATGACTTTGCACTTTTCGGGTACGGCGTTAACGAAAAATAATAAGGATATTTAAAATAATTAAATTACAAAATTTTTTTGAATAATTCTTGCATAAAAAAAACCATGCCACGAGCAGGGCATGGTAAGAATAATCAATGTTTCATCCACTTATTCACACATTGATATAAAATTTTAAGTTTTATCGTTTAAAAAATTAACGTCTTGATGGTTTTCTGTGTGGTTTTTTAGAACCTGACGGTTTTTTAACTATTGTCATTTCACCTTCAACCGGTTCAGGAAGAGGTTTTGGGTCAGAATAGCCTTTTTCTTTTCTTGCTTTATCAATTTCTTCCGGAGTTAAAACTGTTAATTTAATAGCATTTCTTGATTCAGATGCTACAATTTTTTCTAAATCAACAGGATAATCTTCGTATTTTGTACCCATTTCGCCTTTTATAATTTTATCTGTTATAAAATCATTGTATCTTTGAACATTTTCAGGCATATTAGGGTATACAGTCTGCCAGTAATTATTTAAATCAGCACTTCCTCTGTTGTTGTTGCATTCAGCACATTCGCCCATGTAATTTTCTGTATTGTTAGGGCCGCCTTTTGCTTTCGGATGAATATGTTCTGTTGTCATCACGGCTGTTGAAATTAGTCTTCTTGCTATTGATGTTGAATCTGAATTTCTGTATTTTGATAAAATTTTATTAACTCCATCTTCGTTTAGAGGAAGTTCAATAGCCTTATCCATTAATTTTGTTGTATTTTCTTTATTTGCATCTTCTTTTGTTATATTTTGAACACCTTTTAAAAATGCACTTCTGTTAAACCCTTTTTTATTATTTAGTGCAACTTTTTGAGCTGAAACATAATTTGAAACTTTATTTTTTTCTCCGTAGATACTTTTTGCAACAGCATCAACTTCATCTAAAACAATTGTGCATTCTTGTTTGTATAAGTCAGCACCGGTTTTTTTAGTGCTTGAAAGTATATCACTAATAGAAGAATTTGGTTTTGATGGAGCAGTATTCATAATTTCTCTTGCAATAGCTCTTTCGTTGCGTCTAAACTTGTGGAAATTTGAACTGAATACATCAGCAAGTTCTTGTCCTTTTGCTTTTGAAGCTTTTGAAACAAAATCATTTTGTTCTTTAGCATTCATCATTTCTTTACCGCAGCATGCACAAGGCACATTGTCTATTTGTTTAACAACAAATGCAGAAGTTGAACAAGGATAACCTTTGAAAGAAGGAACATTTTGCATTCCAAAGAAATAATTCATTATTGCTTTAGAGCCTTCGTTTGTTTTGTTCAAGATTTCTTCATTATTATGAACTGGTTTTAAAGATTGTGGAATAGTGGAATTTTTAACTGTTGATGTTGCAGCAAACCCTACGGCTGCATTTGAAATTGCATTTACTCTCATATAAACTACCTTCTCTGTTTTTTTTGGATTTCGGAACACAAAATAACACAAACTTCTGCGTTCTTATATCTGTCTGATTTACTCGTGTTTAATAATTATTAATGTGGATACAATTATAATAACTCTAAAATATATTTTTGGTACACATGATTTACAAATATTTACATTGGCGGCGAAAAGCTATATTTATAGCTTTTCGCCGCCATGATATAATATTTAAATTTTATAAAAGCATGCTTATAATTTTGTTATTTTCAGAATATTACTTATGCATGTTTTAATTTAGCTTATTTTAAATCTAAAAATTCAATAATTAAGCAGCTTTTTCTGTTTCTTGTTTTTCTTCTGTTTCTACTTTAACAGGTTGAGGTTTTACAGGGCCGAAAGGTCTTTCAGGTTTGTGAGGTTTAATCACAGGGCCTTGAGCTTCAGGTTTTCTTCTGTTTGCTATTTGTCTTGCTCTGTCTATGTTTTCTTTTGTTGGTTCAGGAAGAGGTCTTAGGCCTTTTTCTTCTCTTTTTTTGTTAATTTCTTCAGGATTTAAAACTTTTAATGTTATTGCACCTTTTGTTTCAGATTCTACAGCAACTTTCAAGTCTTTAGGATAATCCACAAAATGAGGGCCTATTTTATCAGTAATAACGTTTTCTGTTACAGCATCACAGAAACGTTGTACGTTATACGGCATTGACGGATATCTTGTTTGCCAGTACGTATTTAAGTCATAATTTTGTCTTTTTTCATTACATTCATTACATTCACTCATGTAATTTTCTGTACTGTTCGGGCCGCCTAATGATTTTGGATGAATATGTTCTGCGGTTTTAACTGCGTTTGCAAACAAACCTCTGATAAATTTTCTCGGTTCTTTTATTTTTTTAGTCATCTTATTATAATAATCATCTTCAAACGGCATATCTATAGCAAGATTAAGTACATGACCTTTTGCATGTTCATTACCTAATCCTGTTGTAATTTTATCCATATCTGAAACAAATTTTTCTCTGTTAAATCTGCTATTGTGTTCTAAACCGTTTACAAATTTTCTTTGAGATTTAATATATTCAGAAACTTTATTTTCTTCGCCGTAATGTTCTTTTGCTTCTTTATCAACATCATCTAAAACTGCTAATTGACCTCTTTTCAAAATACCTTGAACATCGTTTGCCATAATAGGAAGCAATTCCATAGTTGTTTTCTTAGGATATTTTTCGCCAACTTCTCTCATACCACGAACTATAGCTTTTTGAACTGGTCTGTAAATTTCAAGAGTTTCATCAATAAATTTTGTTCTATCTTCGCCTTTCAATTGTTTTAACTCATCGGCAAGTTTATCAACATTTTCACCGCCGTTAATCATTTTTTTACCGCAGCATGCACATGGTACAAGCATCATATTATGGTTAAATTCGCCTGTATTACAATCAAAACCTTTAAAAGACGGTATATTTTGTGTTCCTAAAAAATAATTTTTTAAAGCCTGTGCACCTTTATCGTTCACGATTTCTTTCTGCTCAGCTATGGTATTTGCAATATTTACAGGCTTTTTATCTATTGATTTACCTGCAATATTACTTGTAACAACTGTCGATTTTAATTCATGAATATTCATTAAGACACACTTTCTATAAATACAACACTACGTATTACATGAAAAACGTAAAAACATAAATTTTTGCCTAATTTCAAGACAATGTTAATGAATATGAACAAAGTGTTAAGCGGACAATAAATCTTTATCAACGGAATTTAAACCCTCTGCAGATTTTAAAGCAGGGTAATCCTCCAAATTACAGTCTTTTATGAAGTTTTGAGCCTCATAACGAGCAAGTTCCAGGGTTTTTGTATCTCTTATTATATCTGCAATCAAAAACTCCGGCAAACCGCTTTGTCGTACGCCTAAAAAATCCCCAGGGCCTCTTAACTCCAAATCTTTTTCAGCAATCACAAACCCGTTATTGGTTTCTTCCATTACAGTCAATCTTTCTAACGTTTCAGGCTGTTTTGATGAACTTGATAAAATGCAGTATGACTGTAAATCAGAACGACCTACACGACCTCTCAACTGGTGTAATTGAGATAATCCAAATCTTTCAGCATTTTCTATAACCATAACGGTTGCATTTTTCACATCCACCCCAACTTCTACAACAGTAGTAGAAACTAAGATATCATATTCGTTATTTTTAAATTTTTGCATAACTTCTTCTTTTTCGTCATTTTTTAATTTTCCGTGAAGCAATCCTACTTTATAATCGGAAAATACTGTTTCTTGAAGACGCTCTGCCTCTTTAGTTGCGGCTTTTGCACTTAGGGTTTCACTTTCTTCTATCAGAGGATAAACGATATATGCTTGATGACCGTTTTTAATTTCTTCTTTAATCAAAGAATATATTTCTCTATGATTTGTTTTAAGGTAAGTTTTAATAGGTTTTCTGCCAACTGGCATCTCATCTATTATTGTCAAATCCAAATCACCATGCAGAGTAAAAGCAAGTGTTCGTGGAATTGGAGTTGCTGTCATGGTAAGCGTTTGAGGGGCAAGTGATTTTTTTGTTAATTTACTTCTCTGTTTTACACCAAATCTATGCTGTTCATCAATCACAATTGCACCTAAATTATTAAATTCCACATTATCCTGAATAAGTGCATGAGTTCCTACTGCAATATGCATTTGACCGTTAAACAAATCTTTTTCCATGGCAGAACGCATTTTTTTACCGCTTGAACCCAAAAATAATCCGACTTTTAAACCCATAGGCGTAAGCCATTCTACAAGGTTATTGTAATGCTGGCGGGCTAAAATTTCTGTAGGGGCCATTATTGCTCCTTGATAGCCGCTTTCTACACCCGCAAGTAAAAATATCGTTGCAACAACTGTTTTTCCGCTTCCCACATCGCCCTGCAGAAGTCTTTGCATAGGTTCTTCTTTTGTTAAATCGTTTAAAATCTCGTTTACGGCATGCTTTTGGGCAGAAGTCAATTCAAACGGAAGACTCTTTATAAAATTCATTACAAGTCCGTTTTCTTTTATTTTTAACGGCACTGTAGCAAGTTCTTTTTTTGTTTTTTCCCTCTGTTCAAGCATTTTCAGCTGAATTATAAACAACTCCTCAAACACAAGTGAAAACCTTGCCCTCTCCAACATTTCCATACTTTGAGGAAAATGAATTTCACTCATCGCATCTTTTTTATTTAAAAGGTTATGTTTTTTTATTAAATATTCCGGAACTACATTATTAATTGAATTTTTAAACAATTCCAAACAATTAAACATGGCTTTTCGCATTGTTTTAATATTCAGAGTTTCGCTCAAAGCGTAAATCGGAACAATTCTGCCCATATTAAGAGAATTATTTTCATCATCAAGAGTTTCAATTATGTTATATGTCGGCTTGTCTATAGTCAGTTTACCGTCATAAGAATTCATTTTAACAATTCCCGATACCATTATTGCACTATTTTTCGGGAATTGTGATTTTACACGCTCCAGCAGATGTCTGCCTGCTTTTGCCATAAAAAAATTCAGATTTACAGAACCCGTTTCATCCTGAATTTTCACCTTACAAATTCCAAGACCACTTTTAGAATTGAATGCCTGAGTCGATTTTATATATCCCAAAATAGTTGTTGTCATTCCCTCTTGAAGATTACAGATTTTATCTATATGAGAATAATCAATATGTTTTCGAGGAAAATAATACATCAAATCATTTGCGGTAAAAATTCCCAATTTATTTAACTTATAAGCCATTTTAGGGCCTATTCCTTTTATATAGCAAACATCGGTTGCTGACGGGTCTTTCGGAAGATTATTTTCTTCGATTTCCTTCTTTTTGGGATTTAATTCGTCTTTTATTATTCTTACAAGACGCTTTATCGCCCTTTTTCTTGCTATCAAAGATTCTGTTCCGTAATGGTCAAAGTATTCCATTAGAATTTTCCATTTAGGATTTTTAGAGTTTTTATATTCTTCTCTCATTTTTGAGTAAATAAATTTGGCAAAAGATTGAGTTCTGCCCTGAATATTAATATAACAGTGCTTTACTTCAACATCTATTGCCTGCTTTATTTGCTCAAATCTTTCCATTAATTATTTCTCTTTTACTACAGAAGTAACTTTATTCTCATTAAAGTATTTTTTTGCAATATTCATTATATCATTAGAAGTAACGGAATTAATAAGAGTTTTGTATTCCTCTATAAATTCAAAGCCACGTGAAGATACTTCAAAATTAGACAGAGCAGAGGCCTTATCAAGATTTGTTTCCAAACCGATATAGTACTGTCCGATTAATTTTTCTTTTGCAGCTTTCAATTCCTGAGCAGAAACGGGCTCTGTTTTTAATCTGTTAACCTCTTCCATAAGACGTTTTTCGGAATATTTTAAAGTTTTAGGATTTGTACCTATGTAAACCATAAATTGCCCTCTCAAACGATTAGGAGAATAACTTGAACCTATTTGATACGCCAAA
Organism: bacterium; assembly: GCA_017478515.1. Taxonomy (GTDB): domain Bacteria; phylum Cyanobacteriota; class Vampirovibrionia; order Gastranaerophilales; family Gastranaerophilaceae; genus UBA791. Next base: position 60,614 of record JAFVDH010000071.1, on the reverse strand, counting down.
CCCTCGGTATCTCTGACATTTCTAAACAAGCGAGAACTCATTCCTCCGCCAAGAATGGAATTTATAACCTGCAAAACCGCATATTCTTTTTTGTTTGTAACGCCGGATGTTTGCCAGCCTGCAATATACCATGCCGTTTCCAGATTTTCTATTTTGTTTTCTACAGTTTCAGGCTTAACTATAGGTTTTACATCGCTTAAATGCTTGTTAAAATCAAATTTTGAACCCTTTTTGCCGTTAAAAATATTTGTGAAACTGCCTATTAATTCTCTTTCATCAACATTACCGTTTACGGCAATAACAATGTTTTCAGGATAGAAAATCTTATCATAATATTCTTGAATATCTTTTATTTGAATTGTCGGAATTGTTTTTTCAAGGATTTTATTTGTGTTGGAATATGGTGAACCCTTAAAAATCAATGTTTTATAATTTTCAAGAGCAACTTTTAGCGGAATATCTCTTGATTTTTTAATATTATTCAAGGCTGAAGTTTTATCTTTATTCAACTTATCTTCTTGAAATACCGAATTATTGATAATTTCATCAAGCAGCTCAAGCGTTTTTGTTAGTTGAGATTTTGTTGTCAAAACATTTATTAAAAAATTATCACCGCCCGATGCAGGAGTAATATTTATGCCGTTTTCCTCCATTATACGGCTCAATTCTTCAAAAGAATATTTTTTTGTACCTTTTGTCATTAACTGTGCCGTTAAAAAGCCCGTACCCGGAATTCTTTCTAAAAATTCTCCGCCACTGGCATTTATGCTTATTGCTACAATTTCGTTAGCATCATTTTGGTTAATAAGCAGTGATGCACCATTTTCGAGAGTATACTTCTTTACACCGTAAGCTTCTTTTACAAATTTTGCTTCAGTATTTTTTATTACTTTCATGTTATTTATTTGTTTTTCATAGTTTTTTGGAAGAAGAATTGACGTTGCACTATAGTTTAAGTATTTATCAGCAGCCCTTTTAACCTCATCTGTTGTAACTTTATTAATGTTTTTCAAATAATCTTTATAGTAATTATAATCACCCGTAACTACAAGCGTATAACCCAATTCGCCTGCAATGTCGGATATTGATTCTCTTTCGAAAAAAGTGTCTTTTTCTATTACATTTTTTGCAAATTTTAAATCCTCATCCGTAATTCCGTATTTTTTTATTTTTTCAACTTCATTATTTATTTCTTTTCTCAACTTATTAACATTTTCGGGCTGAAAATTCGCACTGATAATAAACATTCCGTCATCTTTGCTTGAAGAATTTCCTGCGGAAATAGAATATGCAAGCTGTTTATTATCTTTAATATTTTGATAAAATCTTGAATTTCTGCCCTGACCTAAAATCACAGCAAGAATATCAAGGGCATAGGTGTCTTTATGAACCATAGGAACAGTATTATAGCCTATAGCCAAATAACCTGTTGAAATATCTTCATACGCTATTTTTTCCACATTTTCTGTTAAACGTTTTTCTCGCTTGTAAAAATTTTGTTTTGACTTTTTAGGATTTTCTGAAAAAGCTTTTTCAACTTTTTTTAAAGTCTCTTCGGGTTCAACATCGCCAATAACAAGCGTTATCATGTTTTGAGGCCCGTAATTTTTATTATAAAAATCAAAAATTTCTTCCCTGGTTATATTTTCAATTATTTCTTTTTTGCCGATTACTTCTCGTTTATAGGGGTGAGTTTTGTAAGTTAGAGCAACAAGGTTTTTGGTTAATTTGTTTCTTGGAGAATTTAAGTCCTTGCAAATTTCTTCAATAACAACTTTTCTTTCTTTTTCAAGTTCATCAGACGGAATTTGAGGAGTTAAAAGCATATCGGAATGCAAATCTAATGCCAAATCGAACTTATCAGACGGAATAGTTATGTAATAATGAGTAAAATCTTTACTTGTAGCAGCATTCGTAATTCCGCCATGAGATTCAATTATTCTGTCAAACTCGCCTACAGGGTATTTGCTTGAACCTTTAAAAAATAAATGTTCTAAAAAGTGGGCAACACCGTTATTTTTATCGGTTTCATCAATAGAACCTGTTTTTATCCAAGTGTCAATCGTAACAATCGGATTAGTTTTAACCTGTTGAATAACAACTGTTTGACCGCTTTTTAACTTATAAACCTGTGCCTCGCTTGCAAAAGCAATTAAAGGCATAAAAAATAATACACAAACGATAAATAATTTCTTCATTCTAACCTCATTCCCTATAAAGAAATTATATCATATTTGATTTAAAATAAAAAATCAGTAACAGGGGTGAATTTTTCATTACATAGCTAGTTGACAAAAATTTTTAATATTTTCTATAAGCTAATACTATCATTTTTTTCTATTATATGTTACTTAATTTTGCTGCACTTTTTGAGGTAATAATTATGAACATATATTATAATATAACTGACAGAACAGGTTATAATAATATTACTGATATAATTCGTGAATGTATTTCTCATTTAGACATCTTTTTTCTAATTTGTTGTGTATTGATAATGTTTATCTTATATAAAAATTCTAAAAGTTAAATTTCTTTTTTCTTTTAAGTTTATTTTCAGTATATTCACTATTTTTTGCCCAATCTTTTAATAAAATTTGTAAAAGTTTTTCTTTTGATACGTTGGAATATTTTAGGGCATATGCCTAAATTTTTTAATTAATGAAAAATTGCTTCTTCATTTTGTTCATATTCATTGTTTGTCATTTCTCCAATATCTTCAGCGGTGAAAATTTTATTATTCTTTGAAACATTGTTAAAAAAGTCTTTTAAATTTGCCATTTGTATTTCTCCTTAAAATAATGCAACTTTATAATTTTATAAAATTTTTGAGTCTATTTAAAGGAAAATAAGCATGTCTTTACAATTTTTTTAAAAATATTATTTTTCTTATCTGCTAGGTTTTATTTTTTCTGCAACAAACCAATATATGAATAACAATAAATAACTCCCCAATAGTCCAAGATATAAAGATGATAAAAAAATAATTTTAAAATCATATGTTTTTAAAATAAAAATGTTTGATATAATTGCAGGAATTAATGAAAAGCATAATACAACTATTTTCATAAATAAAGATTTCTTTAATATTTTAATAAACTTTTTTATCAAATTTATTTTTGAGTTATTTTCTAAAAAAGTATAAGTTATAGGTAAAATGAATAATCTGAAAAATGCAATTGTTAAAATAAATACAAAGTATGCATTAGATAAAAATTTATTTATATCTTGAAACAAAAGCATAGAATAAAATAGTATAAATATGCCAATAAAAGTCATATCTGCAAATAAATTTGCACATATAACAGTTATAATTTCTAAAGCTAAGTATTTTTTCATATTCTTATTTTAACTTAAAATTTATAGGAATTAAAATATAATAGTTTTTTATAATATTTAATGATTGAAGAATATATGCACTATTATTCAACTTGTTAGTTTCATCAAAAATATTTTTTAAAATTAAATCATAATCATATTTATCAAACAACAAGCACAAAAAAGGCAGAATTTATCAATTCTGCCTTTTTGTTTTATATCTGAATTAAAACTATTTTATTAAATTCAGTTTTAAATATTTTATCAATAAAAAACTATTTATTGATGTTCAATTTGTAATGTAACAGTTGTTTGGTCACAAACTTCTGTTGGGCCAAAGTATTGAATTGCCCCAGGGAATAAGTATTTATCATTTAATGCACATTCTTCTCTCATAGCGTCAAGTGCCTTAAATACTTTTCCGTCAAGCTTAATCAAAGCTTTTTGAATAACAGGTTTCATTTCGCCATGACGTTTTTCCATATTCATCATCATTGTTAAAGGTACTCCGCCTGCTACCCATTCTTTTGCAGGTTTAATTAAATTTTTAACTGATGATAAATAGCCTGTTAATCCAAAGTTAATTAATGCAAAAGCATTGTATCCTAAAGAATAACAATAATCGGCATCAAAGTTTGACGGGAATGCACATCTGCCTTCATATCCGAAGAAATGTGCCTGGTCTGAGAATTTACCTGAATATTTACCCTCTGCCTTTAACTCGTTTAATCTTGTTCTAATCATTTCAATCAATAATTTTTCTGTTTCAATTCTTGAAACTTGAACATTTCCATGAGGGTCTCTGTCCATTAATAATTGAGATTTAATTAAAGTTGGCAGGCTTGTGAATAATTTTCCATTATTTTCATCTAACTTAGATACAATAATTTTAAATTTTTCTTCAGGTTGTGCATTTTGATATTTTTCATCGCTTTCCAATTCGTGAGTTAAATCGTTCAAACTTGAAATAAGAACTTTCATTTCAGGTATAAATTCAATTAAACCCTCAGGAACAATTACAATACCGAAATTTTTACCCATTTCAGCACGTTTGCAAATGATATCACACATATTTTCAACAATTTGTCCCAAAGACATTTTCTTTTCTTCAACTTCTTCAGAAACTAAGCAAATGTTAGGCTGAGTTTGTAAAGCAGCCTCAACAGCAACGTGAGAAGCACTTCTGCCCATAATTTTAATAAAGTGCCAGTATTTTTTTGCAGAATTAGCATCTCTTTGAATATTTCCGATAAGTTCTGCATAAGTTTTTGTTGCAGTATCAAAACCGAACGAAATTTCGATTTGTTCGTTTTTCAAATCGCCGTCAATTGTTTTAGGGCATCCGATAACTTGAATTCCCGTATTGTTTGCAACAAACCATTCTGCCAATAATGCTGCGTTTGTATTTGAATCATCTCCGCCGATAATTACAACTGCACTAATATTTAATTTTTTACAAACTTCTAATGATTTTTTGAACTGTTCTTCTGTTTCAAGTTTTGTTCTGCCTGAACCAATAATGTCAAATCCGCCTGTATTTCTGTATTTGTCAATAAATTCATCAGTAAATTCAATATATTTACCATCAATAATACCTGATGGGCCGCCTAAAAATCCGTATAATTTGTTTTCAGAATTAGCTTGTTTTAAAGCATCATACAATCCTGCAACAACGTTATGACCGCCGGGAGCTTGTCCGCCTGATAAGATTACACCTACATTTTTAACTTCAGAAGTTTTGGCTTCGTCCCCTGAAACGAATTCTACCCTTGCTTGTCCGTAAGTATTTTTGAATAATTCTTTAATTTGTTCTTTATCTTTTACGGCTTCTGTTTTTTCTTTTTCTACACAAACCAATTTACTTATACCTGCTTTTAAACTTTCAGGTAACTTTGGCTGGTATTTCAATCTTTCGATTTGTAATGGTGAAAGTTCTTTCATAATTTCTCCTATAAATTTTTACTAACTGTATTATCCTAACAATAATAAACTTGTCCAAATGATAATTACGCCCAGAATAACCCCCGTAATGGACATATGCCATTCGCCGTATTCTCTTGAAAGCGGCAGTAAAGTATCAAAAGATATATAAATCATTATTCCTGCAACCATAGCACAAAGCACACCTATAAATAGTTCAGGAACAAATAAATGAAATATAAACAAACATAACAACGCCCCTATAGGTTCAGCTATGCTTGCAATAAAAGTATAAAGCATTGCAATTCTTTTTCTTCCCGTAGCATGATAAAGAGGAAGTGCTATGGAAATCCCCTCAGGAATATTATGAATACCAATAGCAAGAGCAATTGATGCACCTATTGCAATGTTTTGAGTGGTGACAAAAAATGTTGTCATACCCTCAGGAAAATTATGTAATGCAACAGCTAGGGCCGTAAAAATTCCTGCACGTTTGATTACATGTTTGCATTGAGGTTTTTCCTCAGGGCACTGAGTTTCATCTATATAATTTTCTTTTTCATCAGAATTTTTGTTATGGTGGTGAGCTTTCGGAGCTATCAAATCAGATTCTATATGGTCAGGAATAAAATAATCTATTAAGATTGCAAGCAAAATTCCTGCAACAAAGCTTATAATAGTTATCCATTCAAAATGAGCAGGATATATTTTTGAAAGAGAGTCTTTTGCCGTATCAAGGATTTCAGTAAAAGACAAAAATATCATTACGCCTGCTGAAAAACCTAAACCTAAAGATAAAACTTTTAAATTATTTTTGTTAACAATAAAAGTTATAGCTCCGCCCAAAAGGGTTGAAAATCCTGCAATTATTGTCAAAATCAATGCGATTTTAAAATTTGAAGGTAAAGTCATATTCATAATTTAATATTACTACAAACAAAAATTTTATTAAAATTATTTAACAAAATAGAAAAATATGGCAATTTTTTTAAAGGCATGAACTTTATATAAGAGTAAGGGAATTAAAAATTAACTTAGGGAAAATTTAATACAAAACGAAGAAAGTTATAAGCTTACGAATAAGTTAAGCAATAACGGAACAGGTTTTATAAAATAGAAATATTTTATACTCTCTCTCTTAATATCCTCGTGTTTATTTAATGTTTGTCGCAATCGGCAAACTTTTTTTTGCGTAAAATTAGAAGATGTCGATGAAAGAGGCGGCTTGTTAACAACAAGCCGCCTCTTTTTATCTACAAAAACAAATCGTTAAACAATTTTAAACTAACCCCTCTTTCAAAGCTTTAACCGCAGCTTGAGTTCTATCATCAACGACCAATTTTTGTATAATATTGCAGACATGTGCTTTTGCTGTATGTTCGCTTATTGTAAGTGTTTTAGCTATTTCATTATTTGATTTTCCATCCACGACAAGCTTTAATACCTCGTATTCTCTTTGTGTTAAGTTAGAATGCTGTTCTCTAAATGCTGCCCTTGTCATTTGCCTTTGCGGGATTACTGCACCGTTATTCTTATCCCTTAAAATCGGAACTGCTTGCGGGTCTATCCACATTGCACCTGCTTTTGAACTTCTTATTATCATCATAAGCATTTCAGTATTTATATCTTTCAGAACATATGCACTTGCACCCGCCGATAAAGCATCAAAGATTTCTTTTTCCGACAAATGGCTGGTAAGGATTACAACTTTTATTTTATCGTTGTATTCTAATATTTTTTTAGTAAGCTCTATTCCAGAAATATCAGGTAATCCTAAATCCATCAAAACCAAATCTATTTGAGTTGATTTTATAATTTCCATTGTTTCCTTGCCATTTTCGGCCTCTGCCGCTATAACCAAATCATTATAATCATCAAATAAGGATTTCAACCCTACTCTCATCAGTTTATGGTCTTCTACCATTAAAATTCTTACAGGTAAGTTTGACATAATAATCCCTCCCCCCTTTATATGTAAAATTATTATCTTATTTTTTTGAAAATAAAAAATCCGAAAATTTGTCTTTTTTAGTAGCGTTATTTTTCGGATTTTTATAGTATTTAAAATTTAACTTATTATTTACAGGAAATATGCAAAATATATGCTTATTCAACATCAAAGTCAAAATAAGTATTCGGATAAGGTTCATTTTTATATGTAAAATGCCACCATTCAGAATCAATTCCGACAAATCCTGCTTTTAACATAGCTTTTCTCAAAATATTTCTGTTACGTTTTTGTTTAAGTGTTAATTTTTTATAATCAGGATGAGAAATTTCGCTGAACAGGTCAAAAGTTCCGCCCATATCAACAAAAGAGCCGTCTTTTTTAATTAATGTCATATCTACGGTGCTGCCTCTTGTATGGCCAGATTTAGCGGCAATGTAACCGCCTTTTAATAAATCCTTTTTATTCAAATTAGGATAAAAACTTTTATCACCGATGTCGTCGGGATTATTTATCCACTCAACAAAATTATTAACAGCTTTTTGCGGACGGTACGTATCCCAAATAAGAATTCTATATCCTTGCAATCTCAAATCCTCAGCCGCTTTAGATAAAGCAGTTAAGGATTCTTTTGTCATATACGCAATTGGAGCATTATAACCGTTAATTCTTTTCCCTGTGAAATTATTTGCCGAATAATATCTCATATCATAAACCGCATCATCTATAACATTATAGACTTTTTCAAAACCGCTTTTGTCATAAGAAATATTTTCCGCATAGGAAACTTGCACAAGTCCAAAAGCTAATAAAAATAAAACATAAATAAATTTTTTCATTATATCTGTCTCCTCTACTGCTTTTTAGTAAATTTTAGCTGTATATCAACAATAAATATTATAGCAGAAAGATTGTTAAATAGACGGACTCAGCTATGACCCGCCGTAATTAGAGGCAATGCAACGGATTTTAGTTTAGAGTTTTAGATTAAATTTTTTAGCAGTTTTCACAACTTAGTATATTAATATTTAGAAATGTAAAAAGGCGTCAAAAAATTTTTAAAATCATCAAAACTTGAAAAAATTACTGCATTTTTAAAATTTTAAAAATATTTTTCAAAAAATTGTAAGAAAAAATAATATAGAATAAATTTTTATTTCTGTTTTTTAAATGTTTACAATTTCTGTGTTATTCAAGCTTTTGACATAACAAAACAATACAATATATAATTATGGTGATTTTAATACAGGAGAAAATTTATGACTAAAACAGGTATTATTGATTACAAAAAAACGCTAACAAAAGACGAAATCAGAAAAATTGTCCAAGAAAATAATATTGAATTCATTAAATTGGAATTCTGCGATATAAACGGAACGATGAAAAATCTATCCATTCCGTCAGAACAGCTTGATAATGCAATGAACAATGAAATAATGCTTGATGGTTCATCAATCAAAGGATTTAGAAGCATAGAGACATCGGATATGTATTTTTATCCTGATTTAAAGACTTTTGCAATTATTCCATGGAGAAGTGATGACGAAGTAAAAGTAGCAAGATTTATTTGTGATATCCACAATGCAGACGGAACACCATTTGAGGGATGTCCAAGATGCAATTTAAAAAAGATGATAGCAAAAGCTGAAGAACTCGGATACACAATGAATGTAGGGCCTGAAGCAGAATTTTTCATATTCAAAAAGGACGAGAACGGAAAACCATCACTAAAAACAGACGATGAAGCGGGTTATTATGATGCAGCACCGTCTGATAAAGGTGAAAACTTAAGAAGAATGATGGTAAAAACGTTGAAAGAAATGGGATTTGAAGTTGAGGCCAGCCACCACGAAGTTGCAAAAGGTCAGCATGAAATTGATTTTAAATATGCAGACGCACTAACTACAGCGGATAATATTATGACGTTTAAATACGTTGTATCAGCAATTGCAGAGGAAAATGATGTTTGTGCAACATTTATGCCAAAACCTATTTTCGGAATAAACGGTTCAGGAATGCACTGCAACGTATCGCTTTTCAAAAACGGAAAAAATATATTCTACTCGCCTGACAGAACATATCAACTATCAAGAGAAGCCCTATACAGCATAGGCGGACTGTTAAAACACGTAAAATCTTTTACGGCAATAACCAACCCAATAGTAAACAGTTACAAAAGACTGGTTCCGGGTTATGAAGCACCTGTGTATTTAGCATGGAGCTTGGCAAACCGTTCGGCACTAATAAGAGTTCCTGCCAAAAGAGGAGAGGCTACAAGAATAGAACTTCGTTCACCTGACCCGTCTTGCAACCCTTATTTAGCATTGGCAGTTATTTTGGGTGCAATTATAGACGGAGTTGAGAATAAAATTGAACCTCCTTTACAAGTTGAAGAAAACATCTACAGTATGACAAGGAAAGAACGTAAAAGAGCAAAAATTGATTCACTACCTGCAAGTTTAGAAGAGGCAATCGACTTGCTGGAAAAGAATGACATAGTTAAAAATGCTCTTGGAGAACATATATTTAACGAATTTATAACAACTAAAGAAAAAGAATGTGATACGTTTAGAACTTACGTAACTCCTTTGGAGCTGCAAATGTACATGAATATCAATTAGAACCACTCTTGCTAATTGATTTTTGAGCTGATAAATCAGCTGCGGCAAATGCATCGGCTAAGAAGTTTACTCAGTCGATGCATTTGCGTTATTTTAGAAATTACTTAAAATTCATCAAATCTTTAACATCAACTTCAAGTATGTCAGCAAGGTCAAACAAACGTCTTAAACTAAGGTATTTTTGACCTCGTTCTACCCTTGTAATATATTCACCCGTGCAGTCTAACGCAACTGCCAAATCAATTTGTCTCAAACCTTTTTGTTTTCTGTATTTTTTTATATTTAACCCTAATAAATTTAGTCTTGACATATGACCTATTATTACATATTATAAAGGTATCAATATGCACTATTTTTCCAAAGGAGATTATTATGGCCGAGCCTAAAAATTTAGAAACTTTAACGTCAAAGATATCTAACGATTTATACGCAACAATAAATTTATTGGATATTCTCGAAGAAGTTTTTGATGGTAAACAAAAAGAGGGATTTCTTGTATCCTCTATACAAAAAAATATTCACAAAGCATTTGATAACGTTGAACTTTGCAGACAGCTGATATCAAAACCCGACTAAACAAAGCAAATTTTAAGTATTTTTATTCGGCGACTATATACAACTTCGCATTAATTTATTGTTCATTTTCGCAAAGGTTAAAAACCGACACATTTCTTTTTTATTACCGATACTACACAAAAGGGTTATTATTTATTTTAACGAGCATAATTTTTTTTATTTTCCCAGTAAACTCTAAATTTTTCTATATCTTTTAATGTTTCATTAAAATTACCGTTAAACTTCAAAGCTCTGTCATCAATATAGATTGAGGCAGGCTTTTTCAAATTGGTTATTTCTTTAAAATAATAATCGATATTTTCTTTTTTTAACCATTTCTGTGCAAGTTCAAAATTTCTGGTTGTAAAAAGTACAAGCTCATATTTTTCAGAATTATATAATTTTTCTAAAAATTCCTTTGCACCCTCTTTTATTTCAGGAATAAAATTTTCTTCGTACTTGGTATAATTGTTTAAAACACCGTCTAAATCTATCATTAATCTCTTTTTCATTCAAAGTATACTCCTTTGTTGTTCACTAGTGTGAACTATACTACATAAATTGTACGATATTATCAACATGTAAGTTCACATGTATGAAGTAATATTAAAGTGAGAAATAAAGATTTTAACAACATACTTTGTAAAAGAATTATTGAATTACGCAAAAGCAATAATTTAACGCTTGAAAAGCTTGCCTATCAAAGTGGAATATCAAAAGGCGGACTTAGTGAAATTGAAAGAGGCTTGAAATCTCCAATGCCTTTAACAATTTTGAAAATTTGTACAGGCCTTGGTATAACGATGAAAGACTTTTTTGATTACAAAGAAATAAATGATTTTCAAAGTCACTTATAAAATCTATATTTTTATTATTTGTGTAAACATACCAAAATTTATACTGTAAAATCCCTGCTATTTATTATCTTCCATTTCCCAGATGCCGCAAGGGCAAAGTCCCGCACATATTCCACAGCCTATACATTTTTCAAAATCTGATATGTATTCAAATTTTCCGTTTTCTTTTTCTATCCTAAAAATTGCATTTTGAGGACAGCTTTGTCTGCATAATCCGCAATCTCTGCAATATCCACAGCTTAAACATCTGTTTTGCTCATTATCGCAGGTCGGATGATAGCATTCGTAGTATTCCGATTTAATTCTGTGATTTGGGATTAAGTCTTTTTCTTTTACAGCAGTTAAAGGCTCACCATTCAAAAACTTCATAACATTTTCGGCACAGTGCTTACCGTCTGCTATAGCGTTTGTAAATAAACCTGACTTTATTGCATCACCTATTGCAAAAACTTTACTGTTTTCGGTCTGCATAAATTCATTTATTTTTATTTTTGATTTTTCATCCAAATAATCTTTATTCAAAAAATCAAAAACAGGTCTATCGCCAACGGCAATAATTACGCTGTCAGCTTTGAGTAATCTTCCGTCTTTCAGATAAACTCCATCCTTTGTTATTTTGTGAGTAAAACAAGGCCACAAAATTTTTGCACCGAGTTTTTCTACAGCTTTTATTTCTTTTTCAAACGCAGACGGTTCTTTAATATCAATAGCCGTAACATTTTTCACGCCCTGCTTGTATACTTCCGTAACAACGTCCATAGCTGCATTTCCCGCACCGATAACTACAACATTTTCTCCGAGATTATATTTTTTACCGTTTTTTGCATCTTTTAAGAAGTTCAAACCTTTAATTAATCTTTCATAACCCTCAAAAGGAATAACAACCGCACCATGTGCCCCAATGGCAATAACAACAGCATCGAAGTCTTTTGTTAAAGTTTCAAAAAGTTCATTCGTAACCTTTGTAGACGTATGAATTTTTATACCAAGATTTTCAAATCTTGATATTTCAGTATCCAAAATTTCTTTGCACAATCGTTCTTCGGGAATAACCTGAGCCAATTTTCCGCCTATTTTATCATCCTGTTCGAAAATTTCTGTTTCATAACCGTTTCTGGCAAGCTGCCATGCCGTTGAAATGCCGGCAGCACCTGCACCTATTATCGCTATTTTTTGTTGTTTTGTGATTTTAACAGACTCAACTTTTATGTTCTCAGACAGAGAACCCAGCGTTTTGACATCCATAGGCTCGTCAACTTTTAATCTTGAACAGTTGTTCAAACAAAGATTAGGACAAACTTGCCCGCAAACACTTGCGGGGAAAGGGCTGTATTCCAATACAAGCTCCAACGCCTCTTTAATTTTTCCCTCTCTCAATAGAGAAAATCTTTTTTGCGTAGGAATTTTTATAGGGCAGTTATATTCGCACGGTGCGGAATAGGCATAATTTTTCCAATTAGGCTTGCGAAGTCTTGACTTGGAGGTTTGAACCAAATCACAAGCTATAAAATCATCACTAGTTAAGTCCGAAAATATTGAACCGCCTATTTCTTCCATCCATTTGTTTATTCTATAGGTTTTTAGAGAAATATTATTTTGTTTTTGTCTTTCCTCGTAAGTTTTTGCGACAATTTTATGCCACTTTGAAAAATCACATAACTTATTATAATGCTCTTCTTTTTGGATTTCTCCGAGATAAACCTTTAACCCTGTTGATAAAAAATCGATATCATTTTCATCCAAATCCAAAATAAAAACATCGTCGGAAAGGTTTTTAACAGAACCTCTGACATAAACAATTCCGCCAACCATACCAACACAAGCTCTGTCACCCAAAACAGAATTCATATTTTCGCAGCCTAAACCGCAAACAACTGCAATGCCACCGCCCATAAACTCAAATGAAAATGAACCTGTTGACTTTAAAACCCATAATTCCGGAGCATCAAATTTCGGGTCTTTTTTCATCAAAGCTCCCGAACGAGTTCCGACATTTCCTGCAATATATATTTTTCCTGAAGCCGCACAATGTCCTGTTGTATCGCCGCTATCACCCATAACAACAATCTTTGCACCTGAATTTAGCCAGCCTGTATCAGCAGGAGCAGAACCGCTTACGTAAATATTAGTACCTTTTACGCCCATCGAACCTGTTCTTTGCCCCGGATTTTTAATATAAAAATTTAAATTATCTCCGTTTTTGCTCCAAACAGAACCGCCTATATTATGCTGTCCGCAGGCATTTATTTCAAAATCCGTATAACCGTTATCTATAGCAGACCAAATTTCTTGCATTAAAGCCTGTGTCGATTTTCGTTCATTATTTTCAAGTGTATTTATTGTTTTTTTCATTTTTTACCTGTTAGTAAGTACTTTTTCTTTTTAATCCGTAGTTTTAGCAAACGTACTGTATTTGAAGTCTATCCGAAACATTTTTATCCACGCAAACCAATGCATCACTTCTTCCTATCGGCAAAGTAGAGTTTCCGACAGGTGCAAGAAGTTTTTTAAGTTCTATATCGGTCGCACAAATATAATTAACGATATTTTGAGCAACAGTATCAACATCAAGTCTTTGCATTAACTTAGGATTTTGCGTTGTTATACCGATAGGACAGCACCCGGTATTACAAGCATTACATCTGCCAAAGTCATTTCCTACACAGCCTGCAATTTGTAAAATCAATTTACCTATAAAAACGCCGCTTGCACCGAGACAAATCATTTTAAAAGTATCTGCCGCAAGATTTCCGTTCATACCTATGCCTCCGCCTGCAAAAATAGGAATTTGTCCCTGTTTACCCTGATGAACTGAGGCAAGATAGCAGTCTCTCAATTTTGAAACAATCGGATGTCCCGTATGATTTAGAGAAATCTCATGTGCAGCACCTGTTCCGCCTGCTATACCGTCAATAAAAAATCCGCCGACAATGTTATACGGGTCACGCAAAAGATTGTTATATACACTCACGCTTGTAGAAGATGCCGCAACCTTTATTGCCACAGGCACTTTAAAATTAAACGCACAATTCATAGATAAAAACATCTTTTGAACGCTTTCTTCTATTGAATATAATCCTTGATGATTTGGAGGGCTAAGCAAATCGGCCTTTGGAACACCTCTTATTTCCTGAATAAGCTTTACATTTTTTTGTGCCATCAAAAGCCCGCCATCTCCCGGTTTAGCACCTTGACCTATTTTAATCAAAATTCCCGCAGGGTCTTCCTGCATATAAGGCATTGAGTTTATAATTCTATTCCACCCAAAGTGTCCTGATGCTATTTGCAAAATCATATATTTCAAATATTTTGAACGCAAAAGTTTGTCAGGAACACCACCCTCGCCTGAGGCCATTCTTATCGGTATATGTTTAACCTCATTTAAATAAGCCGTTGCAATTGCTATAGCCTCCCACATTCTTGGAGATAAAGCCCCGATTGACATATCGCTTATTATTATCGGATAAATTGATGTATTAACAGGCAAATTTTGGGTATTATTTTCTTGAAGTTCTCCATCAACAAGCTTAAAGTCAAGATTATCAGGGCTTACAACCCTGCCCAGAGTTGTACGCAGGTCAAATGTATGTCTTATCGCATCTAATGACGGGTCTGTCATTTGCGAAATTCTTCCAACCTTTATTTTATCAAGGGTTCTTCCCTCTGTATGAAGATTGTTTCTTCCTCCTCGTTTTATTGAGTCTGCTGTTTTTGCCCTATATCTTGTACCGAAAATTTCTGTTTTATTTCTTGTAATTTTTATTGCCCCGTTTGGACAAACTTTTGTACAAATTCCGCACCCTCTGCAAAATTTATGTTCATCAATTACCTGTTTTATTACCGGTATTGCCTTTTGGTCTTCGTCTATTTGAAATCCCTCTTCGTTTGAAATTGCTTTCACCTTTTTTCTCTTTTGAACATCAACTTTTATTGCACCGAAAGAACAAGAGGCCGTACAACGCCCGCAAAGCATGCATTTTTCGCTATCGTACTCTACTATCCATGGTAAATCATCTTTTGAAATACTGTTTATATTTACTGTTGTCATTGGCTTATCCTTTGAATATTTAAGTCATTATCCACCACAACCAGTTCTCTTTCATTTGTGTAAATATCTTTCGAAATATCTCTGTCAGGTAAAATCTCATTTGCACCACAAACTTCCGATGTCATAACAACAATATCTTCATCCTTGCAAATAACTGTCGGTCTTAATTTCTTAGAATCAATAACATTAAACATAATTCCATCAGGAAGCACACCTATAGTAGTATTCGGGCCGTTAATTTCCAAATTTGATAACGATGATTTAATTCGTTCCAAAACGTTTTTATCTTGTCTTTTTTCCATTTCTTCAAAAGGTAATGGAGTTAAAACATGTTTATAATATTTTAACGGCCAATTTAAAATTTTATGAACATAATGAAGAGTATACAAAAAACATTGAGAATCACTTTCAAAGCCTATATATCCTCTATGAAGTTTTTGTTGAAGAAGTTTATTTTTTTCATAAAAAGTATTCTCACCGTTCGTGAGCGTAGTGTACCCTTGCAAAAAGAACGGATGTGCCGCATAACGCACAATATCATAATTTGTATTTTGACGGCATTGTGCCGTTATAATTTTTGCTCTAAGATTTATATCTTCACTCCAAAGATTGAAATACTTGCCGATATCATTCGGGTTGCCTATTTCCTTTAACGAAATAACATCTTCCCAAAACGAATATACATATCCCTCATCATTTTTCTCCAAATAAGCACGAAGTTTTAATCTTGTATCAAGCAACAAGTCTTCTTTTTCCTTTTTTGTAGAGTTTTTATAATTCTTTGGATATTGAAAAACCTCAAAAACATAATTTGGCATAGTTTCAATTTCTAAAGACTCTTCAGGAAAAACCTCCATATTATATTGAAATACACGGGTAAAACCTATTTGGTGAAGCAAATCTTCGGCATATTTCATTCCGTCATCACTTACAGCCATAGATAAAATCGGTAAATTTTTATAATTTTCGAAAATACCGCCTAAATCTTGCATTATAAGAGCAAAACCCGAATTATCATGACCCTTTTGCTGTGAACGCATAAGTTTCAGCACCATTGACGGATGAATGTATTTTTTTGACTTTATTGAACCAATTCTGCACATAACACAATTTTTATACTACTAAACAATAACGTCAATTTTGTTATTGTATTAAGTTTTCTAAAAGTTAGTATTTTAAGAAATTTTTTTTATATTTTTATAAAAATAACGCTATTTTAAGTAAAAATCTTGGTTAAATTTTAAATTTTTCAGAGTTTTAACGCAAAATTCAAAATTTTTCAAATAAAATTTTTGATTTTACACTTATTCATAAATAAAATTTGTAGCGATTTACACGCAAATTTTTTATTATTAAGTAAATATTGAAATAGTGGGAAAAATGGAAAAAATAAATTTTACAAAAATGAACGGACTGGGTAATGACTTTATAATTCTTGATTATGAAGAATATAAAAAAACATGCCTGCCGCCTGATGAATTAGCAATAAAACTCTGTAACAGGAATTTTAAAATAGGAGCAGACGGACTGATTATAGTAAATCCCGATACAAAAAATGCAGATATCGCTTGGATTTTTTATAACTCAGACGGCTCTGCCGCACAAATGTGCGGAAATGGTATGAGATGTTTTGCAAAATATGTTTATGATAAAAAAATTATTAATAAAAAAACTTTTAAAGTAAAAACCGAAGCAGGAATAATTATCCCCGAAATAATTTCAGAAAATGAAGTTAAAGTAAATATGGGAAAACCTATTCTAAAAACTGAATATATCCCCTGCAAAAGTAAAACAAATTTAAATATCCCATATGAAATTGAAAATAAAAAATTTTATCTGAATGCAGTAAGTATGGGCAACCCTCATTGTATTATTTTTACAGATAAAGAAAGCCGAAACCTGGCATATAAATACGGTTCAAAAATAGAAACAGATACTCTTTTCCCTCAAAAAACAAATGTTGAATTTGTTGAAATTATATCAAAAAACGAAATTATAGTTAACGTATGGGAAAGAGGCTGCGGAATAACACTTGCCTGCGGAACGGGGGCTTGTGCAGCAACAGTTGCAGGAATTTTGAACGGATATTTAAATAATACTGTCAAAGTAAATCTTCCTGGCGGAAGTTTAAAAACAGAATGGCTTGGCAGCAAAAATGACATGCAACACAATATTTATATGACAGGCAATGCCGAATATTCTTTTGTTGGAGAAGTATTGATTGTATCTTAGTTTTTTATTTTTTTTAAATTTAAATTAATTAAAATTTACCAAATCAGAACATTTTATATTTAAAACATCAACAATAATATACAACTTTTTTAAGCTTATATTTTTCAAGCCCCGTTCAATATCTGCAATATATTCTCTTGAAAGGTCAACACGTTCTGCTAATTCATTCTGCATCAAACCTCTTAATTCCCGGTATTTTTTAATATTTTTTCCTAATAATTTTGCTCTTGACATGTAATCTATTTTTCGGATTATTAAAACAATAGATTACAAACTTATTTCAATACAAATAAATCATAAAATCTTTCCATGGCCTCTTTTGTATTTTCCAAGGTATTAAATGATGTTAAACGAAAATAATTTTTGCCATTTTTACCAAATCCCTCTCCGGGAGTGCCAACAACACCAATTTTATTTAAAAGCAAATCAAAAAACTCCCATGAATTAAGATTATTTGGACATTTTAACCAAATATAAGGCGAATTTTTTCCACCCGTATACTTAATATTTAATGTATCAAGTGTATCACTTATAATCCTAGCATTTCGTTTATAATAGTTTAAGTTTTCTTTAATCTGCTGCTGACCGATTTCACTAAAAACAGCATTTGCACCACTTTGAACAATATATGAAACGCCGTTAAATTTTGTTGTTTGACGTCTTAACCACATTTTATTCAAATTCAACCCACCAAAATTTAAATCCTTAGGAATAACTGTATAACCGCATCTTGTACCGGTAAAACCAGCCATTTTTGAAAAAGAACAAAATTCCAATGCACATTTCTTTGCATTTTCAATCTCATATATACTTCTTGGTAAATCCGTTTCACTCACAAAACTTTCATATGCAGAGTCAAATAAAATTAAAGCCTCGTTTTTAATTGCATACTCAACCCATTTAGAAAGTTGAGTCCTATTATAAACAGCACCTGTAGGATTGTTTGGCGAACAAATATATATAATGTCACATTCTAAAGAAAAATCAGGCATTGGTAAAAAATCATTTTCCTCATTTGCATCAATAAAAATAATTTTTCTGCCATCCATAATATTTGTATCAACATAAACCGGATAAACAGGGTCAGGGATTAAAACTGTATTTGCCCTGTCAAAAATATCCAAAATATTTCCCAAATCACTTTTTGCACCATCTGATATAAAGATTTCATCAGGCTCAATAACAACATTCCTTTTTGAATAATAATTTTGAATAGAATTTTTTAAAAAATCATAACCCTGTTCAGGGCCATAACCTTTAAATGTTTCAACTTTAGACATTTCATCAACTGCATTATGCATAGCATCAATAACCGATTTGCATAACGGAAGAGTTACATCACCAATACCGAGTTTTATTACTTTCACTCCCGAATTTAAAGACGTAAACTCATTGACCTTTTTTGCAATTGTAGAAAAAAGATAACTCTCTGTTAAATTCTTATAATTTTGATTAATATTCATAAATTGACCCCACTTAAAATTGAACTATATTGTGCAGATATGATTCAATTAAGGTTTTGCCAAAATAGAATAAATTTCGTTTATCTAATACACTTATAACACAAATTTCTAAAATTATAAATAAATATATCTGTACATTTAAGTTTTTGCAGATTTTTGTAAACAAAAGTGCAAGAAGATGATTGCGAGCCAAGTGCGGAGCTTTTACATCAATGGCAAAAGTCATATAAAGAGGAAAACGTAGACACGTCAATGGTGAACAACCAAGAAAAAGTTCGGCAAATCTCAACAATATAACTTTGAGTCAAACTAGAAACAACTCAGCATTATCGCCAACAAAAATGCATCCAACCTGCTCAGAAAGGTTGTAGAAGACAATAATTCTAAAAATAAATGGTGGAGACGAGGACTCTGCCGAGACAAATCTTTCGGTGAACGATTTGTCGAGAGGTAAGAACCCCCTGGGGTGAGACAATAATTCTAAAAACAAATGGTGGAGTATATGTCGCCATACTCGAACTTTTTGTTACAACAATTTATTGATTCATTATCAGATAAAATTTTTGTTTCCTTTGTTAGAAAATATTTTTATTTGTCATGCTGAACTGAAAAGAAAATAGCGAAAGCGTAATTTTCTGTCACCCTGAACTTGTTTCAGGGTCTTACCATAGAATAAGCTTCAACAAAAATTTTAAGATTCTGAAATAAATTCAGAATGACAAAATTTTTGTTTACCAATTTTCGGATAAGTCTTTAAACTCTGGATTCATTTCTTTTATAAGATTTATTTTCCATTGTCTGTGCCAACGTTTTAATTGTTTTTCTCTATTTAGTGCAGATTCAACATTTTCTGTAAGTTCATAGTAAACTAATTTATCAACATTATATTTTTTAGTAAAACCTTCAACAACTTTATTTTTGTGTTCCCAAATTCTTTTTTGTAAATCTCCGGTTACACCAATATAAAATGTTGTTTCGTTGTAATTTGTCAAAATATATACTGCATAAGTTTTGTTCATAACGCAATTATATCATATTTCTTGTCACCCTGAATTTATTTCAGGGTCTTACTAGTTATAGATCCTGAAACAAGTTCAGGATGACAGAAAATTACGCTTTCGCTATTTTCTTTTCAGTTCAGCATGACAGAAAGGGGAAATTATGACTAAGCAGTTTGGACTAATTATAAAAATGCCAACAAAATCAGTTTCACAAAAAGAAATTGATAGAAAGCGTGCAGAATATATTGCACTACTTTTGAAGTGGAAAATGAAAGAAGTATTAGAAAACAAAAAATAAGTTTAATCTTAAAGAGAGTCGAACTTTTGAAAAGCTTATAAAATAAAGCTTTTTCGTTTTCTAATGCAAAAATATCTAAAAAGGATTCAAATTAAAAATTTAAAAACCCGTCAAAACTATTGATTTTGCGGGTTTTTATAAATAAAGTTCGATTTTAAAATAATCTGGAGACGAGGGGAGTCGAACCCCTGTCCAAAACGGATTAAAACAAATCTCTACGAATATAGTTTTTATTTTTCTCGTTATAATCAAGGAAAAAACAAACCTCTACAACTATAACAAAGTAATTTTTAGTGTTACGCACTTTGATAGTTAATCTTGATACATCTACTATCATTAATGTACTGCATCTTGCATGGTGGTCCCATAGCATCGGCAAGCTGGACAACTATGAGAGGCTGAACTGCTTCAATTACGCAGCAAGAGCTCTTGCTCTTGAGAAATCAGCTACTACAACATTATCTGTAGCATTCATTTTATGTCGCTCGTTGATAACCGAGAACAGCTCTCGAATTCGCAACCTGTTTCCATCAAACGTCCTGTCAAAAGCCAGTACGTCCCCTTATTTATTTTTCAATGTACTTGTATTTGTCATAAATATTATAATTCATTTTTTTTATTTTTCAAATTATAATTTTATATACTATTTTCAGCTATTTTAACAATGAATCAGAAATCTTTATCATAAATGCTTCAGAATTTTTTAATGCTGCTTGTGCTCTTTCTGAATCTTGTTGTTTAGATATATTTTGAACCTGATTTTGAGTTTGTTTTAATGGATTAGCAATTGTTTGATTATCTTCTAATGATGCAGCAACTTGTGCTAATTGTTCTCTATTAAGCATTGGTGACGGTTGTTGACTTGCTACAAGATTTTGACATGCTTCTTGTACGGCTTGATAATTTGGATTATCTATTCCTTCTGCTTCCATTCTTTCATTTGCAGCTACTAATAATGCTTGAAGTACCTCTTCATCATTTTGTGCCATTTCTGCTAAAGCTGTTGTTTCTTCTTCTTTTGCTTTTTCTAATTCTGATTTACCAACCAATTTTTGTGCACCTTTTGATGCAAAATGTTGAACTATTGAACCACCGATATATGAGCAAGCTTTATCAGCAAATACACCAATTAAAGCACCTGCTTTTGTTGAACCGGTTGCAGCTTTTATTAAGCTTCCTACTTTTGAACCTATTGCTGAACCTGCTACCCAGCCTGCTACTGATGAAATTGTTGTTGCTGTTGATTTTCCAAGTTGTTTAAAGCCTCTTTTTGCTCCTAATTGTTTGAATGTAGGTACTACATTTGTTGCTGCTTCCATTCCGCCTTCAAGAACTAGCATAAATGTTCCTGATTCATTTCTGTATGCATCTAAACATTTTGAAAATACAGGTGATTTTGCAGCTAAGTTATTTAAGCCTTTGTTTACCGCTGTTATTCCTAAAGCATTTTTTGCTTTTGTAAATATACCTGATGCATTTGCTGCTCTTTCGGCATAAGCTGCGGCATTTGCTTCTGTTAATTTTTGGTTTGCTTGTTTTAATGCTCCTTTTATATTTCCGCTTGTTGCTGTTGCTGCTGTTGCGTATGATTGAGCTTGTTTATATAAATTTTGTGTTGCTGTTGATAATGTATTTAGGTATTCTTCTTCAGGTATTGATGCTAATACATTTTTTGCATCTACGTTTCTTAAAACGCCTTTTAATCCTGTTTGTTTTAATATATTGTTTGCTGTTTTTGCTTCTGTTGTTACTTTTTTGAAAGCTTCTTTGTAATTGCCTTTGTTATTTTTTACCCATCTGTATCCGTCATATGCTGACATTGTTAAAGGATAAGACATTAAATTCATTACTGTTAAACCATCAGTAATTTTTTCTTTTTTAGGATTAACTTCCAAACCGTTAGCGTATCTTGCAAGAACTTGCAAGTCTTTTTGCGGATATCTATACGATTTTACACCTAAGTTTTGAACCAATTTAACCACCAAAAATTAATTAACCTTACTTATATAAAAACGGTTTTCACATGAAAATTGCCTGTATTTCATGGTTTTGGCGATTTTTGTTAACTTATGTAACAAAAATCGCCCATGCTGAAATTCGTTATTTTCAAATGTGTTTATATATGCGTAGAGAGTAATATGTGAGGAGTTTAAGTATGCCTGTTGGTAATTTAAAGATTGATCCGTTGCAGCAAAAAATTGATATGGTTATCAACAATCCTAAACCTGAGGCCAAAGAGGGTGAGCCTGAGGATAGATCTGATATGCTTTTCTCCTATATGAATATGATTGCTTTCAACAATAAAGTAGATTTGAAATTAAACTAAACACACACTAACTAACACTTACTCACACACACTTTAAACATTAATTACCTTAAAATAAAGTTTTAATGTAAGGCCTGATTTATTTACAAATCGGGTTTTTTTTTGTAAAATATTGATACGATATTAAGAAGGAAAGTTTTTAAATATGAAATTATGTGTATATTTTGGAACATTTAATCCAATACACAACGCTCATTTGGCAGTTGCTAATTATGTTAGAAATAATTATGACTTTGATGTAATTTTATTTGTACCTGCTTACAAACCTCCTCATAAAGAAATTGATGACGAACTTGCTCATCATAGACTTAATATGGTTAAAATGGCTATTGCTCATGAAAGTTCTTATAATCTAAGTAATATTGAATATAGCAATGTAAGATTTTCTTATACTTATCTGACAATTCAAGAACTCTACAAGCGTTATCCGGCTATTGAAGGAAAAATTAATTTTATTATTGGTTCTGATGCTTTTAAAGAGTTTGAAACTTGGTATGAAGCTGAGGAACTAAAAAAATTAATTAAATTTATTGTTTTCCCTCGTGAGAAAGATTTTGATATTCATTATTTTGATTATTTAAAAGACAAAGAATATGATTTTGAAGTAGCAAAATTACCGTTTATAGATTTATCTTCAAGAGTAATTCGCTCAAGAATAAAAAAGGGCAAAGCCGTTACAGGGCTGCTTCCTCAAAATGTAATTGAATACATTAAAGAAAATGAACTTTATAAACCAAAACCCGAAAATGAAGAATCATTGGAAAATACTTCCGAACAAAATCCTAAAATTAATAAATTTCTTTAGGTAAAATAAAATGGAATTAACTAAAAAAAATATTGAGAATATAAAAACCTGGTTAAAAAACAATCTTGATGAAGAAAGATATAAACACACATTAGGTGTTGCGTCTTGTGCTGAGGAATTGGCGTTAAAATATGATTTAAATCCTAAAAAAGCTTATATTGCGGGATTGATGCATGATTGTGCGAAATGTTTTAGTAAAGATGTTTCAAAGTCATATTTTGATAAAGTTGATATTCTTGAAGAGGAAAAAATAAACTATAAGACTTGGCATGCACCTATTGGGGCTTTCATTGCGAAAACGGAATTCGGTATTGATGATGATGAAATTCTTTCTGCAATCCGCTGGCACACTCTCGGCAAAATTAATATGACATTATTTGAAAAAATTATTTTTCTTGCTGACAAAATTGAAACCGAAACTCGAGACTGCGAATGGTGTAAATGTAACAGAGAATTATTAGAACAGGAAAACGGACTCAATAAGACTTTGCTTAATTGTTACAGAGCCACTTTAAAAAGTCTTTGTGAAAGAAATTTAAAAATCTGTAAATTAACAGTAGATATATACAATAACCTGCTTGATAATATTTAATCTCGTGTTTTTTTAATAAACAAGTTTATTGCCTCTTTAAAATTTTTTGGAGTTTCAAGGGTATTTTCTTCTACATCAATACCGAATTTAGGTTTTCCTGATAATTTTTTATAAGAGACAAGCGAAAAATAAATTATCAAAGAAGACATTATAACCCAAGCGATTGCAATAAAGAATTTTAATAATACATTCGGCGTTGATTTTTTAAATCTGTCATTATCAGGTATATCATCAATATCTTTTATAACTTCATCTTCTTTTGAAAGCTTAATATTTGAAGTCGGAACATCCTCTGCAATCCCTGTAACAGGAGTTTTTGTTAAAATTTCTATATCGTCCAAATTATCATCCACCGCAAAAACAGTAATACCACATAAAAGCGGTATTACTATTGCAATTAAAATTATAAAGTTTTTTATTTTTTGTTTTATCATTTTATTTTGTTCTATCAATATAGTCTTATTTAAGCTTTTTCTGATTTTTTTCTTGAATTTGTTTTTCTTTTAGCACCTCTGTTTGGTCTTCTACCCTTTTTAGGTTGTTGTTCCTGAGCATTTTGTTCTTCGTCTAAATCAGCAGAAGATAAATCGTTTTCTAAAACAGGTTCAGAAAGGTTTTCCGGTTCTTGTTCAACATTTGTTTCAGCCGATTTTTTAGAACCACGTTTAAAAGTTTGTGCTTGTTCTTCTATTACAGGAGAAATTTCTTGCATCGGGCTCATTACAACTTCTGATGTTTCTACAGGCGAATTTTCAACAAATTCTTGAATTTGTTTTTTATTGTTGTTTTTTCTGCCTTTTTGTTTCTTTTCATTTTTTATTTGAATTGTTTCTTCTTGAGCCATTAATGACGGATTTTCCGTTGTTTCTATTAATTCAACCTGTTCTCTTTGTTCTTGTCTTTGTCTGTCATTTTGATTTTTGTGATTATTGTTGTTATTGTTATTTTTCTTAAAGTTGCTTACAGGAAGTTTCATTTTAGCTGCCTTTGCTCTATATTCGCCCTCAGCAACAGGAGAAGAGAATTTAAAATCTTCCATTATATAACCTGCACCCTGACAGTGCGGACATTTTTTAGCAAAAATTTCCGATAAACTTTGTCCTTGTCTGTGTCTTGTCAATTCTACAAGGCCTAAATCCGATAATTGACCAACTTGAGGTTTTGCCTTATCCGCCTCAAATGCTATTTCAAGTTCTTCCATTACAGCAAGTTTATCCGCTCTTGAAAGCATATCTATAAAGTCAACAATTACCATACCGCCTATATTTCTCAATCTCAATTGGCGTGCTATTTCATGAACTGCCTCTATATTTGTTTTCAAAATAGTTTCATCCTGCGTTCCGGCACTTACAAACTTACCTGAGTTTACGTCAATTACTGTTAAGGCCTCTGTTTGTTGAATAAACAAGTATCCACCGGACGGCATATTTACCTTAATTTGTAAAGCTGCTTTTATTTCTTTATGAATATTAGTTGCAATTAATAAAGGTTCTGTTCCTTTGTATAATTCAACTTTTATATCTTTATTCATATGCCAATTTAATAATAAATTTTGAACACGGTTTAGTGCAAAAGCAGTATCTACAAGGATTTCTTTTACATCTTCAGTACAAGCCTCACGGATTACTCTGTATAGCAAATCCTGGTCTCTGCATAGTAAATTTGGAGCTTCAAGAGATTCAGAGGCTGTTATAATGTTATTCCATTTTTCCAAAAGAATTTCCAAATCTTCTTGAATATCTGCTTCTGTTTGATTTTCGGCTTCTGTTCTTATGATTACACCCAAGCCTACAGGTTTTAGAAGACTTACAACAGATTTTAATCTTGCTCTTTCTTTTACTGATTCAATTTTTTTACTTACGTTAATACCCGTTTCAGAAGGAATTAAAACTAAAAATCTTCCGGGAAGGCTAATTTCTGTTGTTACACGAGGGCCTTTATGTCCTGTCGGTTCTTTTGTAACTTGTACTATCAATTTTTGTTTAGGTGATAATTTATCTTGTAAAGCACCCTTACCCATTACGTCCTGTGCATGTAAAAATCCCATTTTATCATATCCGACATTTACAAACGCCGCATCTATACTTGGTAAAATGTTTTCTACTGTTGCAAGATATACATCTCCTAGTAGAACTTCTCCTCTGTTAATGAAAAATTCGCTTACTTTGCCGTTTTCCATTAAAGCCGCAATGTTGTCTCTTTCGGCAATTACAATTTTTTTACCTTCTTCAAAACTTGATACTTGTTGTTTTTTCATAAAAATTTCTTCCTTTATATTAAACTTCTTGTAAATTATCGTCTAAAAATCTGATACGTTTTATATCAAATATTAAGGTGTTATCAATAAGGTTCATAAGTACATCAGCTCTTACGGGCGGAATTTCCGATTGTTGACCTGTTTTTAGGATTATAAACAGTTTTTCACCTTCAAATCTGTATGATTTTACAGAGGGTTTTATATTTAATGTTTTTATTAAACCTTTTTTGTTTTTCTTCTCAATTAAAATCTCAGGAGAAGACAAAACTCTATCACAATTATACATGAAAGATTTTAAATTACAAACATCATCTTTAAAAAGTTTTACTTCGTATTCTGCCCAGCTGACAGTTGTATCGATAGAATTTGAACTTTTTTCTATTCTGTAAGCCTCTTTTACAACACAGCCGTCAGGCAAAACATTTGTAAGTTCGGATTTTATTTCATTTTCTGTCAAATCGTTATAACATTCAAAATCAATTAATTCGCAATCACTTTCGACAAAAAGCGGCAGAGCAACACCCATTGATAACTTCATTGTAGGATTAAACCCCAAAGTGAATGCCATATTGAATTTTGTACGGCTCATTGCCTTTATAAAAACATTTTGGAAATCAAGATGTGAAAAATATCTTAAATTACCGTTTTTAGTAACTTTTAAACGATAGCGATAAACTATATTTTTGTTTATTTCTTTTTGTTCTGCTGAAATTTCTTTTGCTTTATATTTTTCATCATATACTTTTTTAACTTTTAAATTCTTACAAACCCCGCAGTTCACGCAATGTTGTTCGCAAGTTGGTGTAAAATCAGAAGATAAACTTTCATTCATTGCTTTTTTGTAATCTTCTATAAGCCATGATTTATCTAGTCCTGTATTTACAAAATCCCAAGGTAATTTTTCATCCAAAGAATATTGTTTTGTGCTTAATTCTTCAAGATTTATACCTAAATCAGAAGCTGTATTTTTCCAGATATCCTGATTAAAATATTCACCCCAGGCATCAAGGTAGCAGCCGTTTTTATAAAGTGCCTCAATGTATTTACCTAAATTTTCATCTCCTCTTGTAAGAATTGCCTCTATTTGAGAAATAAAAGGTTCATGATAATTTATTTTCACACCTTTTACCGATTTAAGACAATCTTTTAAGTAATGAATATGTTCAAGAACTTTTTCAACAGACATTTGAGAAACCCACTGGAACGGAGTATGAGGTTTCGGCACAAAAACTGAAAGAGTGCAAGTTATATCCAAAGAATGTTTTAATCCCAATTCTTTTTTCATAACTTTTTGTTTCCAGCGAATTGTTCCTAAAAGTTTTGCCATCTCTTCCATATCTTCAAGAGTTTCTGTCGGAAGTCCGGCTATAAAATAGAATTTTATCTTTGACCAGCCGTTTTTATAGAGTTCTAAAGCAACATCAATTATCTGTTCACGTGTAATATTTTTTTTGATAACATTTCTGAGTCTTTGACTGCCAGCCTCAGGTGCTAATGTCATTGCGGATTTTCTTACTTCTTGAGTTAAATTTGCAAGTTCAAGGTTAAATCCGTCTATTCTCTGACTCGGCAAGGATACGGAAACTTTTTTATTTTTAAATTTGCAGTTTAATTCCTTTATAACTTCATTAATATTCGTATAATCATTTGAAGACAAAGATAGCAGAGAGTATTCGTTATAACCCGTATTTTCAACCAATTCTTCCGTTATTTTTATAATATCTTCGGCTTTTCTTTCCCTCACGGGAAGAGTAACATGCCCGGGTTGACAGAAACGGCACATTCTTGTACAGCCTCTTCTTATTTCTGTTATTGCTCTGTCGTGAACTGATGTTGAAAACGGCACGGGATATTTTTTTAATGCGTTATCGTAAGTTAGCTGAACTATACGTTTTGTAACCTTTTTAGGATATTTTGAACACCATACGCCGTCTAATTTTGATAATTTTTGGATTTTTTCTTCACGAGAAGAAGTTTTATAATCATCAAATACTCTGCAAATCTCCAATATAACTTCTTCTCCGTCGCCTATTACAAAGCAGTCAATAAAATCTTTCATAGGTAAAGGATTAAACGTACAAGGCCCACCTGCAATTATTATAGGGTCATTCTCTCCTCTATCGGAATTTTTATACGGAATTTCAGACATTTCCATCATTTTTAAAATCGTCGGATATGATAATTCATACTGTATAGAAAAACCTACCGCATCAAACAATTTTATATCCCTTTTGCTTTCAAAACCGTAAAGTGTTTTTGGTTGAAAATCTTTTTCCGGAGCATAAACCCTGTCTGCCATGTAATTTTCCTGCTCATTTACAATAGAATACAGAATTCTTTGCCCGAGATTGCTTATACCTATTTCGTACTTATCGGGAAATGCAAAAGCAAATCTTACTTTTGCATCATCAAAATTTTTATTAAACGACAAAAACTCACCGCCTATGTACTGGTACGGTTTGTTGCATGAATACAAACTTTCGTGATATTTTTCTATAAATTCCATACTTAATTAAATATCTAAGCTAAGCCGTCAGGAAAATACTTATCTATTTCGATAATCATTCCGTTAAGCGTATTATTTTCAAATTTTTCTAAAAACTTGTACAAATCAGTATTCGGCACGTCATAGTTATACAAAACAACGTCGCCGTCAACTTTTCTCATTACACGAACTATATAATGACAATTTTCGGCATACTGTTTTAAATAGTCATATTTAAACTTTTTACCGTTTTTATCTTTTGATATTTTAACATAATGAAAACCCTCAAAGAACTTTATGACATCATCATGAACATCACCCTTTGATTTGTTATGCTTTTGAAATAAGTTAATTACCTTTTCGTTTAACTCGTCAGTCATTTATAATTCCTTCTTATTAAATGATATAAAAAATGAAAAAAGATGTAAAGTATGTAGCCAAAAATTTTTTAAATTTATATAATTATAAAAAAGAAAGGGATAAAACTATGCTTCCAATAATAACAGAAGAACACTCAACACTTACATATGCAGAAGTTTTTCAGGATATAAACGGCTGGAGAAAGAAAATGGTGCAGCATTTAAAAGAAGAAAATCCGGAAGTTAACACTGCAATATTAGAGGTTGCAAATTATACCGATTTAGACCCAAAAGCCGTTGCTCTCGGAGCTTATATGACATATTATATGCTTGAAATAGCAAGTAAAGAAGATTATTAATTTACAAAAGGTTGAGGAGGGCAAAAGCCCTCCTCAACCTTTTGTAAGCGGTAAAGGCTGGGGCGGTTTATAACCGCCCCAGCCTTTACTTATTTATTGTCTTTCAAAGAATTTATTCTTTTGTATATTCTGCATCTATTATATCATCGTCATCTTTATTTTCTGATTTTGTTTCGTTTGATGATGTATTTTCAGCACTTGGAGCTTCTTCTTTTTGTACGGCTTCGTACGCTTTTTGCGAAATTGAGAAGATTGTTTGTTGTAATTCATCTGACAATTTCTTTATTTCATCGCCTGATTTATTTTCATCAAGAGCTTTTTGTAATGCTGCTTTTTGTTCATCAAGTTTTTTCTTATCGTCTTCAGAAATCTTACCTTCAAAATCTTTTACAATTCTGTCAGCAGAAGTTATCATACTTGATGCATTATTTCTTGTTTCTGCTTCTTCTTTTTTCTTTTTATCTTCTTGAGCGTTTGCTTCTGCCTCTTTAACCATCTTATCAATATCAGATTCTGAAAGGTTAGAAGAGTTTGTAATTGTAATTTTTTGTTCTTTGTTTGTTGCTTTATCTTTTGCAGAAACATTTACGATACCGTTTGCGTCGATATCAAATGTAACTTCAACTTGAGGAACACCTCTCATTGCGGCAGGAATACCGTCAAGCAAGAATTTACCTAAAGATTTGTTATCTCTTGCCATTGGTCTTTCACCTTGTAATACGTGAATATCTACTGCTGTTTGGTTATCTTCCGCTGTTGAGAACACTTGTGATTTTGAAACAGGAATTGTTGTATTACGAGGAACTAACGGCGTCATTACTCCTCCTAATGTTTCAATACCTAATGTTAATGGAGTTACATCCAATAATACGATATCTTTAACTTCACCTGCCAATACCCCTGCTTGAATTGCAGCACCAACTGCAACTACTTCATCAGGGTTTACTGATTGGTTAGGGTCTTTACCTGTATAATCTTTTACCAATTGTTGTACAGCAGGAATACGGCTTGAACCACCAACTAATACAACTTCGTTGATTTCTGATTTTGAAATTCCTGCATCATTAATTGCTTGTTCTACAGGTTTTTTACATCTTTCCAACAAATCATATGATAACTCTTCAAATTTAGCTCTTGATAAAGTTAAATCTAAGTGTTTAGGGCCGTTTGCATCAGCAGTGATAAACGGTAAATTGATTGTTGTTTCAAATACTGATGATAATTCGCATTTTGCTTTTTCAGCAGCCTCTTTTATACGTTGCATTGCTTGCTTATCATTTGATAAATCAATACCTTCTTGTTTTTTAAATTCATCACAAATCCATTTCATAATCTTTTCATCAAAGTCATCACCACCTAAGTGAGTATCCCCTGATGTAGAAAGAACTTCGTGAACACCGTCGCCGATTTCAAGGATAGATACGTCGAATGTACCACCACCTAAGTCAAATACCAAAACTTTTTCAGCACTTTCTTTTTCAAGTCCGTATGCTAAAGCTGCAGCAGTAGGTTCGTTAACAATACGAAGTACGTCTAAACCTGCAATTTTACCCGCATCTTTTGTTGCTTGTCTTTGTGCGTCATTAAAATAAGCAGGAACTGTGATTACTGCAGATGTTACTTTTTCTCCCAAATAAGTACTTGCATCTTCCGCTAATTTTCTCAATATCATTGCTGATATTTCTTGAGGTGTATAATCTTTTCCGTCTATGTTTTTCTTATAATCTTCGCCCATGTGTCTTTTGATTGAAGCTATTGTTTTGTCAGGATTTAAGATTGCTTGTCTTTTTGCTAATTGTCCAACAAGTCTTTCACCTGTTTTTGTAAAACCTACGATTGAAGGAGTTGTTCTTGTTCCTTCTGCGTTTGCGATAACGGTTGGTTTACCACCTTCCATTACGGCTACTACCGAGTTTGTTGTTCCTAAGTCAATACCGATTGTTTTTGCCATTTTCTCTTTCCATTTCGGTTTTATCCGAAACGCCTTTCTTTATTTAAATGTTATACTACTTTCTTTTTATAATTTTAATTTAACACTGTTTTTTTTAAATCTTAAAAAAATAAACAAAAAATTAATAATTCATTTTTCGTGTATAATATTTCATGGACAGAAAAGGAAAATTTATGAAAATCGCACTATACCCCGGAAGCTTTGACCCGATTACAAACGGACATTTAGATGTTCTTAAAACTGCAGCAGCTATTTTTGACAGAGTTATTATAGCGGTAGCGTATAATGCAGAAAAACAGGGCGGGTTTTTACCGGTACAGGAAAGACTTGATTTAATAAAAGAGGCAGTTAAAGATTTTAATAACGTAGAAGTTGATAGTTTTCAGGGCTTGACTGTCGAATACGCACGCAAAAAAGGAGCTAACGTTTTAATCAGAGGTCTTCGTGCCGTTTCGGATTTTGAGTACGAAATGCAGCTATCTCAAACAAACAGTGCACTCGATAAAGATATTAAAACTATCTTTCTTACTACAAGACCTAAGTATAACTTTATATCCTCAAGTTCAGTTAAAGAAATCGTTATGCTGAAAGGCGACGTAAGCAAATTTGTGCCGGAAAATGTTGAAAAATTCTTGAGAGCCAGATTTCTTTGATAGATTTGACTTTTTATATTTTAATTGTAAAATTATTAGTAAAAATAGACTTAAACAAGGGATGAAATATAAATGAGCATGCAATCTTACGACCAAATTTTAAAGCCGGTTTATGACCTTTTAAAAAGATTAGAACTTTGTCTTGAAAAAGGTTTTCCAATATTACCGAACTATTTGGTTGCAGTAAAAGTTAAAGATATTGAGTCAATTATAGATACTTTATACGGAACACTTCCTCAAGAAATTCAAGAGGCAAGAGCACTTTTAAGACGACGTGAAGAATTGCAAATGGAAGCTCAACAAAAAGCTGAAAAAATTATCACTGACGCTCAAAACGAAGCAAGCCGTCTTTTAAGCGAATCAGATATTTTGAAAGCCGTTCAAAACGAGGCTGAAAAAATTAAAGAACAAGTTATTGCAGAATGCGAAGAAATAAAACGCAGAGCACTGGATGATGCAGAGAATGTAAGACTTCAAGCCGCAGATGATGCGATGAGAACTCGTGAGGGTGCAAATGTTTATGTTGAAAGAGTTTTCTCTTACTTAGAAAATACTTTTGCGGAACAACTGCAAGTTATTAAGAATGGTCAGGTTTATATGGAAAAATTAAAATCTGACGTTGACAGCAACTTTGACCCGCTAAAAAATAATTACCCTCAATCTCAATCAGGCGATTACTCAAATAATTTTAAACTTGATTAGAGATAAAATTTGGAAATGATTAGCCATATTAAAAAAATTAAAGCCGTTTCTAAATACCTAAATATTATCCTCAAATTTTACCGTAACTTTTCCTGCTTCAGGGTTCATGATTTCTATAATTATCTTATTAATTCCGTCTTGAACACAAGTATTATCGGCTATTTTTATAGTGCCTTTTTGTCCGAGTCTGAATTTTAAAGGAGTTTGTTCAGACACGTCAGTTCCTTTTATTTCTGTGTTATCAGTTACAAAAAAAACATCAGCTGCGTCAAATTTTTTATCATTTATTTGAACAAAGTTAAATCCGCTTATAAACCCCGGGCCAAGTATATTTTTTAACTCAAAAGAAACACCTTGTTCATCTTTTTTTAATGTTCCTTTTTGGTAAATCTTTTTCAGCAAAAACTCAGGTACTATCACAGGGTAAACTCCTTTAAATAAACATTCTTAAAATAACTGATATCTTATTTCATCTCCTACTTCAATTATAACATTTTTCATTTCGTTTTTAAAGTCCCATGAACCATGAATATTTCTGGCTTTTTGCCATACAACTATATCAATAGTATTATGTTCTTTTAAAAACGCATTTATCAAGTAAAACTTATCCTGAACATTAGCCCTTTTAATATATCTGCCTATTTTAACACCGTTTAAAAATATGGTTGCACGTCTGTACGGGAAATTTTTAAGGTATAGATATTTTGAAAATATTTCATCTTCTCTGAATTTAACATCAAAATGTCCCGTAATTTTAGCCAGATAAGGAGAATCAGACTCTCTGTTATCGCCTCTTTCAATCGAAAGTTTTTCATTCACAAAAAATTGAATATCACATTTTGGTGAAGTTTCAAAAGTTACAAGACCTCTAGGATGATTGGTTTCGCCTGAAAAACCT
Organism: bacterium; assembly: GCA_017478515.1. Taxonomy (GTDB): domain Bacteria; phylum Cyanobacteriota; class Vampirovibrionia; order Gastranaerophilales; family Gastranaerophilaceae; genus UBA791. The sequence goes on along the minus strand of JAFVDH010000071.1, from coordinate 26,966 downwards.
TTATCAAAACCCAAATTTTCAACTAAAATAGTTAATTCATTTTCTTCTTTATTCAGATTTTTTTTATCCAGATGAATTTGTATAGTTTCGGGAATTTGCTGTAATTTTTCAATTTTATAGCTGTTTCGGCTCAAAATTTCTTTGCCGTTTATATAAACCGCAAAAAGATGTCGGGCACTCAATGTAATTTCGTTTATAGTTTTTGGAATTTTACCTTTGTAAAATGTAAATTCATCCGACAATCCGCATGACAGAGAGTCATATTCCGAACATTCCAATTTTTTCCAGCCCGAATAATCGTAATCAGTATCAATTTCAGGGGCACAAAAACTTACATCAAGGTCTTTTAATATAATTTTATGATTTGTTTGGGGTCTTGTTTTAAAATAGTTTTTTGAAAATCCGTGTTTCAAATCAAAATAAGCTATCTCCGCACTTTTTTGAAGAGCTATAATGTCTTCTTTTGCGACATAATCTGCGTTGAAAATCACTTTATCGTTATTTATCCATGTTTTTCTGCACAATTCTCTTGTTAAAAATACAAATTGAGTAACTTTTCCGTCTTCTTCAAATTTTAAATTATCAAAATCTTTTTTGTTTCCTGAAATCTTATCTCCGTTTGATAAATACATATAAGTATTTTCATCAGCAATTAAAAATACTGTTTCTGTTTTATCATTTTTTAACCTTGCGAATATTTCTATATCCGAAAATTCTATCTCGCACGCATATAACTTCAAATTAACAGAACAAATTTTCATATCGTAAGGCTTTATTAATGACTCATATTTATCAAGAATTTTTACTGTTTTTGACTCATCATTAAGATTGCGTAAAAATAGCCATTTACATTGGTTTTCATTATCTTTTCTAAGTTTAGAATAAATACCGTCTTCATCATTAACCGAAATTTCATCAACAGGTTCTGTATTGGTAAAGCCGAAAGATTTTAAGAAATAATTTATTTCTTTAACCTTAAAATAATTATCCTCCAAAACACCGTATTCGCTAATAGGAGCAGTAAAATCGTAACTTGTATAAACTTCATCGCAGGCAATATTTCCCCACGAAGTACCGCCCGCACACATATAATGGTTAAATAAAGTTACACCCTGAGACAGAGCCGTTTTAGTAACAATATTTATATGTTCATCGGACAAATCCTTTCTAATGTGTTCATACCCTGAACCATCCCATTTATCAAACCATCCTGCCTGCATTTCCGCAATAAAAGACGGCGAATTTTCTTTACACTCAAAAACGCATTCCAAATTATCAAGCGTATCAAAGCAAAAACTATCCTTACGCCAATTTTGATTAGGGTTTATGTATAAATACGTATCACACGCATAAATATCAACAACATCCGCCCACAAACCCCATGGAGCAGCATCATTGTGAAATATCGGGCATTTTATTCCTCGTTCTCTTGCCATTTCATATAATTTACGCATGTATGTTTCGTCCATTTCATCGTTTGCGTATTCGTTTTCTATCTGGAATAAAATAACATTATCAAATTTATTAATTATAGGAATAACAGTATCATACCATTCAGTTATGTACTGCATGTATTTTTCGCTGTAATGATATTCCGTGCCTATTCTGTTTCGAGGAATAACCTCTTTGTCTTTTATAAGCCAAAGAGGAAAACCTCCGGCACTTACTTCGCTGTTTATAAACGGGCCGGGACGTGATATAACATACAAACCTGCATCTTTTGCAGCCTGCAAGACTTTTTCAACATCTTTTAACCCTGAAAAATCGTATTCACCCTGTTTTTCGCTGTGATATTTCCACCAAAAATATATTTCAACAGCATTGTACCCTGCAGATTTCATTTTTAAAAATCTGTCTTTTGCAAGTTCATATCCGGGAGTTCTAAAATAATGAAAAGAACCGCTTCTGATAAACTCTCTTTTTCCGTCAATAATTAAAGAATGTTTGTCAAAAGTTATTTTCATACTTGCTCTCCTAAACACTTTTTAATTATTTTCTGACATTTTGGAGTTTTGGTCAAGAATGTAATAAAAAATAAGGAAATAAATCAGAGTCTGTCATATTCTCTTTTTATTTCTTGAATATCCTGCCACATAAGCCATTTAGGACTGCCCTTTTCCCTGCTGTCGTTTCTTAAAAGATAAGATGGGTGAAATATCGGCATAATTTTTGTATCTTCAAAACCATATTTACTGCCGTCAAACCATTTTCCTCTGACTTTTGTAATTCCGCCTATGCTTCCTAAAATTGATTGAACGGCAACATTTCCGCACAAAAGCATTATCTTTGGATTAATAATTTTTATTTGTTCGTCTAAATATTCTCTGCATGCATCTTTTTCTTCAGGCAAAGGATTTCTGTTTTCGGGAGGACGACACTTTATTGTGTTACAAATATAAACATGCTCATTTCGTGACAAACCTACCGATGCAAAAATTTTATCCAAAAGCTGGCCAGCTTTTCCTACAAAAGGTATCCCTTTAACATCTTCCCAATATCCGGGTGCTTCTCCGATTAACATTAATTTGTGATTTGGGATTCCGTCCGAAAATACAATATTCGTTCTTGATTTTGAAAGCGGACATTTTTCACACTTTAAACATTTTTGTTTTATTAAATCCAATTCTTTTTCCATAAATAAATTTTACATCAAATTATTTTTTGATGTAGAATTAAATTGAAAGAAAAAGAAAAGAGGTGTAAAATGTATCATCTTTATAAAAAAGAAAAAAATGTTTATGATGCAAAAGTATTATTAGGCGATTACAAAGATATAGATGATGCCGATAAAAGAATAGAAGAAGAATTGGCAAAAGACCCTAATTTTAAGTATTCTTTGGAAGAAACAACAGGACATGTTAATAATTACGGAGATTTAATCGTTGATATTATTGAAGAAAATTAAGAACAAAACACTTTCAATCAAAAAATATGGCGGTTTGTTTTATAAACAAACCGCCATTAATTATTTTTATATTTTAAATTCTGTTATTCCAAACACCACCTTGTCTGTCTGCAATACCGTCATAAAATGACCAAAATCTGAATATTCCTGTTAAACCAAGAAGTGCATGAGTTGCACATTTTTCTCCGTTTTGTTCATTAATAATTTGTCCTATCCCAGGCCAAATTAAAAGTGAAGTTAAACCTGATGCAACAGATTTAGCAGAAACTTTACCATTTGTACCATGTGTACCTGCAAAAGCGGGTGCTGAAGTTATTAACATTCCTGCTAATAAAATAATTGTTAATGCTTTTTTCATAATTTCTTCCTTTTCTTTCTATTCTTGCGGCATAAGAACTGATATTGTTGCAGTATTAATATCAAAATATTCTTTTGCACAATTTTGTAAATCTTCTATTGTAATATGTTCTAATGTATCTAAATAATCTGAAACAAGAGCCAAATCATTGCATACAGTCATGTAATATCCGATATTTTCACCAATTTCAGATACGGTTTCAGCATTGTTTGCAAATTTAGATTTAGTCTTTTTAACTGCCTTTTTAAATTCTTTTTCTGTTATATCTGATTTTATTTTTTCAATTTCTTCTTTTACAAGTTTTAAAGCTTCATCTTTACATTCAGGCTTAAAGTTACCCTGTACAAAGAAATTTGTACCATCCTTAAAGATATAATGTTCTGCATTAATCATGTTAAAAATAGGATTTTTAGGTTTTTCGATTAAATTTTGATTTAATCTTGAACTGGTACCGTCACCAAGAATTATTGAAAGCATATCAAGCATTATTGTATTTTTTAAATCCTTTGCAACAGGCCCTAAATATCCGAACATTAAAAATGCAGAATTAATATGTGCTGTATTTTCTATATACTTTGTCTTTTGAGTAGGTTTATCAATTTCATAATCAGGGTTTTGGTAATTTGCTCTGCCCTGCCAATCAAATTCCTTTATAACTTTATTTAAAATTTCTTCATGGTTAAAATCGCCTACAATAATTGTTGTAACATTATTCGGCGTATAGTGAGTTTTGTAATAATTCATGATATCAGATTGAGGAACTTGAGAAATTATCTGAGCCGTTCCTATAACATCTCTTTTATAAGGATGAGACGTATACATATTGTGGTTTACGGTATTATAAACCTTTGTCCATGGCTGGTCTTCTCTCATTCTTATTTCTTCTATTACAACATGTCTTTCTCTTTTATCTTTTACGGTTTTATCGTTTAAATCAAATTCCGAACCAATTTCTTCGGGAGGAAGAATAGGGTCAATCATCATGTCGGCATGAAGTTCTATTGCTTCATAGAAATCTTTATTTCCCTCGCCTTTTGGAAGTGTAACATAGTAGAATGTATAATCTTTCCAAGTAGCAGCATTAACAATAGCACCTTTAGCCTCAAGTATTCTGTCAAAATCTCCTGCCTTGTGCTTATGCGTACCTTTAAACATCAAGTGTTCCAAAAAATGTGAAATTCCGTTATTTTCATCGTTTTCATTAATAGAACCAGTTTTAACCCACGAACTTATATTTACAAGTCCACCTTCTTTATGTGCTAATACTATTTTATGTCCGTTGTCCTGTTCATATACTTCTACTTCTTGAGTTAAGAACGGATAATTTACTAAAGTTTTTTTCATAATTCTTCCTTTTTTATAAATATTATATAACAAAATGTTTATTTAATTAAATCTTTTCGAACATAAAGAAAAAATGCATTGCTTTCTCTTATTTTATTTTTAAATATCATATCTGCATTAAAAGTATATTTTTTATATTTATTTTCGTCAATTTTGGTCAAATAATTTTCATTCTCATAATTTTGCTTTGAGAAAACCAAAACATCAAAATCATCGCTTACAAAAAAATTGTCCTCTCTGTTTTTAATCCAAATATTATAAGATTTTCCACCAATTGAATTCAAGTAAATATTTTTCTCAAAATAAGGATTTAAAGCCAATGTTTTAAAATTTGAGAGAGTATAAATTTTTGATTTATCAAGATTATTATCTTTGATAAATTCAGCAGCATCTTTAGAAGCACAATAATTGTTATAATAATCAAACCTCATAGCAGAAAAAGACCAGCCTATTTGTATGATAAAAATTCCAACAAAAATAAAACAAAATATTTTGTTTTTCAACGAACCTACATAATTGTCTTTCCAAGAAATTAAAAAAGAAAAAAGAGTTATAAAAAATATAATTCCCAAATGCCAATCCTGATAATAGAACAAGGTAAAAATTAACAGCTGAACACCTGTTAAATAAAAATAAATCAAAGAATTTTTTATATTTTAAAAAATAAAAACGGAAGTAAAAAATATAAACTAATTGCCGTTAAAATACTTGGTTTTGAATCATCAACAGAAAATAATGACAGAGCAAATAACTTAAAAAATTTTATGAAAGAAAAACTTTTAAAATGCCAGTAAGCATGAAACGGAAAATCAGAAGCAGGATGTAACAGATAAATATTAAACATAATATTTAATATAAAAAGAAAAGCTGCCAATATATAAATTTTTGAATTTTGATAGAAATTTTTACTTTTAAATAGTTCATAAACGTAAAAAAGCACTATACAACAAGCCAAAACCTGAGTATAAAAACAAATATTAAATAAAAAAATCAAACATCCGAAAAACAAAAACGGATTAGAAAATCTCCTACTCCAAAAAATACAAGTCAAAATTAACGCAGGAAATACTAAACAATAACTTCTTGCAACAACAGCATATTGATAAAAAATAAAATACGTAAACGGAAAAAATAATTTTAAAACCAAATTAAATTCTGTTTTGAACAAAAATAACCAAAGCCCCAAACAGGAAAAAATAACAGGAATAACAAAATAAAAATTATAAGGTAATTTGAAAAATATAAAAAACTTTAAAATCAAATACCATAAAATAGGATGTCCCTCATATCTTAAATTAGAAGATACTAATTCAAACAAAGAACAATCCCGTGAAAGCAGCCATGCCTGAGCCTCATCAGCCCATGGCTCATGATGAAACCCGATAATTGATACAGTAATAACAAAACAAAATAAAACAAATAAATAAAGTATTTTTTTGTAATTTTGCTTTAAAATATTCATCAACAGCTCCAAATTGATAAAACTATTATAACAAAAATTTTCCATGTATAATAAAGATATGAACATAATAGATAAATTGAAAAAGAAAGTTATAGTTTCAGTCCAAGCAATGCCTAATGAGCCGTTATATAAAGAAGAATGCATGATAGCAATGATGCAGTCAGTATTGAAAGGCGGAGCAGGCGGATTAAGAGTAGCGGGTTCAAGAGATGTAAGAAATGCAAAAAAATTAACTGATGTTCCTGTAATAGGGCTTACAAAACCTGATTCTATTCCTGCAAACTGGCAGGAAATAGTTTACATAACACCAACCCTTAAAGAAGTAACCGAACTTGTAAGAGCAGGTGCAGATATAATAGCCTTTGACGGAACTTTAAGAAAAAGACCAAATTGTACAGTGGAAGAAATTATAAAATTTATAAAAATAAATAACAGAGTTTCAATGGCTGATATTTCGACACTTGATGAGGGATTGGCATGCGATAAAATGGACGTTGATATGATTTCAACAACATTATCGGGATATACGCAATATTCGCCGTTAAAAGACAATGAACCTGATTTTGAATTGCTGGAAAACCTTGTTAAAAATACATCAAAACCGATTGTATTAGAGGGAAGAATATGGAAACCCGAAGAAGTAACAAAGGCTTTTGAACTGGGTGCACACTGCGTCGTAATAGGTTCTGCAATAACAAGACCGCAATTGATAACAAAAAGATTTATACAAAGATAATTTAAAAATATTTTTAAGAAAGGCTAAATAAGTATGAAATCATTCGCAATAGATGTGGGCGGGACAAAAATATATTCTGCTGTTATTGACGAAAAAGGAAATATAATAAGCGAAATTGAAAAATATTCGACACCAAAAGATTTAGAAGAAATAAAAACAACGTTTAAAAATATAATATCTGCACACGAAAATGAAGTTGATGTAATAGCTTTTGCAACGGCAGGAGCAGTAAACAACGAAAACACAAAAGTAATAAGTTCAACAGGAAATCTTGTTGAAGGTTACAGAACAATAGAATTTGAAAAATTATCAAATAAAAAAGTTTTTGTAGAAAACGATGCTAATGCAGCAGCCTGGGCAGAACACATAATAGGTGCATCAAAAGGAATGCCGAATTCCGTGATGATAACCCTTGGAACAGGAGTAGGCGGCGGAATAATATTAAATAACGAATTATTTAAAGGGAAATCAGGTGCAGCAGGAGAAATGCATTTTAAAATGTATCCCGATAAACGCAGAAAATGCACATGCGGAAGCTGGGATTGCTTTGAAGCATATGCCTCAGGAACAGGGTTAAAGAAAACAGCAGAAGAATTATCAAAAAACCCTGATATAACTACTTATGACGTAATTGACGGACTAAAATCAAATGATAAACACATGACCGAAATTTTTAATAAATGGCAAAATGATATACTGACAGGTCTTATCGGACTGGCTAATTTATTTGACCCTGATTGCATAGTATTATCGGGTTCTATGGCAGAATTTACAGATACAAAATATTTGGAAACGGAAATAAATTCTCAAATAGTAACTCAACCAACCAAAGTATTAAAAGCAACCGCAGGAAACTACGCAGGAATGATTGGTGCTGCACTTTTGGCCATGGGAGTTAAGCAATAATGGGAAAAGCCTTAAAAAGAGGAATGAACAAAAGCAAAAACAACCTGTTTGAAAGTTTATCAAGAGATGAGGCTATAAATAAGGTTGTAAAAGGCTTAAAAAATAACACAAACAGAAATGACAACATTGAAGACTTGATAACTCTTTTCGGACTATCATCGGAAGAACTTTTGGAAAACGGTGCAAGTTATGAAGAAGTTAAATCAGTTTCGGGGTTTTTAAATGATTAAAAAAATATTATTTTGGTTAGAAAATTCAAGATTATTCACTGTACCAATGTCAATATTTTCATGGCTGGTAATATTTACATACGCACTAAACCATGGCGGAAACAAATTTTACGGAGTTTTAGCACTTATAGGAATATGTCTCGGACAATTGGCGGCGAATTTGTTTGATGATTACGTTGATTATAAAGCGTTGTTAAAAAAGGGTACACTTGATAAACAGACAGAATCAAAATGCAGATATATTACCGATGGCAGAGCAACTCTTAATCAAGTTTTGCTTGTCGTTGCTATTTATTGCTTAATTGCAAGTTCAATAGGATTTTATTTATTTTTACAGACAGGATTTCCTGTAATAATATTTGCAGTTTTAGGCGGAATATTTGTATTGACTTATGCAAAATGGTCAAGCTGGGGATTAGGAGAATTTGCGGTAGGAGTTGTATTTGGCCCGATACTTTTTGGCGGAGTATACTGGGTTATGACACAGAATTTAAATACTGAAGTATTTTTATTAAGTGCTATTGTTGTAATGTTTACTATAGGACTTTTATACACCAACGCAATGCTTGATTTTGACGGCGATATAGCATCTGATAAAAACACTCTTTGCACCCAATTTGGAACAAAAGATAAAGCTGTTGCAGGGTTTGGGATTATTTACGGAATAGGCTATGCTTTGCTTATTTACAACGTATTTTCAGGCTATTTTCCACAAACTTATTTGCTGCCGTTATGCACAATCCCGCTTGTTATTGACCTTATAAATTCAATTACTTTATACAATAAAGACAAAAATTCCGTTCCCCCAAAAAAATTCTGGCATATTCCGTTTGAAAATTGGGATGAGATAACAAAACAGGGTATTGGAAATTTCAGATTTAGAATGTATCAGGCAAGAAATATTCAGATGTATTTTTCCGTTTTGATGTGCATTTCAATTATTTTAGGGGCAAATTTGTATTAAAACAAATAATAATCAGAAAAAGACATAGCCCTTAACTGCATTTTATAGTTATATAATTAAACCATGCCTACATTTCTCTGATTAATATTGTTATATTGTTCAATTTTATCTGTAGTTGCCGAATTGTAGCGGGTAGTTATATTTATCTTCGTTAGAGCGAAGCATTTTAATAACTTCTTGTAACTCATCTTTATCTTTGCCGCTTACACGAACCTGTTCACCCTGAATAGAGGCCTGAACTTTTAATTTAGAAGCCTTAATATCAGCAACAATTGTTTTGGCAAGTTCTTGAGATAAACCTTTTCTTAACTTATAAACCTGTCTTACATTCCCGCCAAGAGCGTTTTCTACAGGTTGAGGGTCAAGAATTTTTATACTCAAACCTCTTTTTACAACTTTTGATTGTAAAATATCGTATATATTTCTCAATTTCATATCATCACAAGTTGTGATAGTAATAGTTTTGTCACCGTCTAAAACTATATCAGAATTAGAATCTTTCAAATCAAATCTTGATGAAATATCTCTCTTAACTTGGTCAACAGCATTAACAAGCTCTTGTTTATCAAATTCCGATACCACATCAAAACTGCAATCTTTAGCCATAATAAACTCCTTTTCTTTTTATTATACCAAAAATAAAATTTTTATTATTTATAGTTATCAAAAGTTATATTAAGCTGTTCTATAAAATCTTTTAATGGATATTTTTCCAAATTTTGTATGATCAGACTGTGAGCCCTCATTTCCTTATCAGAAAAATCTGGTAGTTTCATATAATCACCATACAAACATTGTAGATAAGCATCATAATTATTTGGAATAAAAAGTTCAGTATCTTCAAATATATGCTTTTTTAAAGGATATATCCAATCATATTTATAAATTTTTGGTTTACCATAGGTAACAGCTTCACAACCATTGTATAAATATCCTTTTTTAGCAGGCTTATTATTTTTATTTACTATTTCGTTTTGTAATTGAAGCAATTCTTCAATTGGAAATTCACTTAAGCTTTCTTTAAAATTTTTAAAAGAATAAGTATCTTGAAAAGCAATATTACATTTGTGTATGTTATTTTTTAATTCTGTTTCACCAGTTTCCTGATAATAATTTTCAAATGGCCATAAATCAATCATTATATTAGAAGATTTATAAATTAGTCTTAAAACTGGATAGTAAAAATGAACACCCTCATCAACTTTAAAACCCAAATATTCGAGTTCTTTGTATAAATTTTGTCTTATTTTTTCGTAATATTCTCTTGGCATTGCAATATCAATATCATCGTCCCAGGGAATAAAACCATTATGTCTTATTGCACCGAGCAATGTTCCTCCATCAAGCCAGTATGTAAGACTATTTTTTATACAAAATTTATGAAAAATCTTTAATGCAAGTGTATCTGCTTCCTGTAATTTACGTAAAAGGCCTGTTGCTTTTGGACTTTTTGTCACATCTATACAGGTTTCAAGTGTTATTTTTAATCCTTCAATTTTGTTATATAAATCTCCAATCTTTATATTTTGTTGTTCTATTTTATTTAATAATTCATTATAACTTGGAGATATAACCTTGCGATTAAATCTTTTAAAAAAATTTTTTAAACTTATGAGTAATTTTAAGCTATCAAACATAAAACCTCTTTTAAAATAAATTCTATACTTTAGATAAAATTTCTGCAATCATGTAAATAGAACCGCAGATAATATTCCATTTATCGGGTTTTATTATTTCGCCGTCCGTAAATTCCGAAGATTTTATCGGACAATACTGTTGAAGTTCATTAACTTCAACAGAATTAGGATTATTATAATGATAAAAATAAATTTCATCACCATCTTTTACAAGATTTGAAAGCATTTGTTTATAATCCTTATTTTTCAAACATCCGAAGACAAATCTAAAATTTTGGTTAGGGAAATATGAATTTAAGCTTTCTCTTAAAACTCTTATCCCGTCGGGATTATGACCCGCATCAACAATTAATTTTTTATCTTCAAATATTTCAAATCTAAACTTATGATGAACATCTCTCAAAGCCTCTCTTACAGTAGTTATCTTTATATTTGGCAAAATAAGATTAACCGCACTCAAAGCAAGCCCCATATTTTCAACCTGATGAACTCCTTTTAAACTTAAATCATCAAATTGATAATTTGTTGCTATAACAAGATTTTTGCCTGCAATTTCTTTAATAGTTTCAAACCCTCTGTTGCTTTTTTGAACAACTACAGGTGCATTTTTAATTATTCCAGCTTTTTCAAAAGCTATTTCTTCAATTGTATTTCCAAGCCTTTCCGTGTGGTCAAAGCTTATTGACGTTATAATTGAGCAAAGCGGCGAAGTTATAACATTTGTCGCATCAAATCTTCCGCCCAAACCTGTTTCCAAAATGACAATATCGCAGTTATTTTCCTTAAAATACAAAAAGGATATTGCTGTTAAAATTTCAAATTCTGTAAGATGGATACCGTTTTTCTTTGCGATGTCTTCTATTTCAAATATTTTTTCGGCAAAATATTCTTTAGAAATTTCTTTATCGTTAATTTTTATTCGTTCGGTATATTCAAACACATGAGGGCTTGTGTACAAACCTGTTTTGTATCCGGCATGAATAAATATGGAATTCAAAATTGCACAAACAGAACCTTTTCCGTTAGTTCCTGCAACATGAATAAATTTCATATGTTTATGCGGGTTATCAAGAAGTTCCAATATTTTTTCTATTCTTTCAAGCCCGAGATTTATATAGAATTTTCCCTGCGAAGTTAATAATTCTAACGCTTTTTCGTACGTTTTATTTTCCATTTTGCTATACTTTTCAATTGTCTTACTATTCTTTCAGTGGAATCATATTTTGCCAATTTTCTTGTATTTGTTTGTAACAAGTCTAATTTATCAGGATTTTCGATTAAAAATGACAAAAATTTCATTAAAGATTGAGGGTTAACATCCGCATCTTCGATGTAAATACAAGCCTCTTTATGAAGCATTGCTTTAGCGTTTTTGCGTTGGTGGTCAGCAGCTGCAAAAGGATACGGAACTAAAATCGGTGCAATACCACAGGCACAAATTTCCGACAAACTCAATGAACCTGCCCTCGATACCGCTATATCACTTGCTTTTAACACTGTTGCCATATCGTCAAAATACGGTTTTACAATTAAATTTTTATCATTTTCGTATTCAGGATAAAGTTCTTTTAATTTTTGAATACAATTATCATAATTTTTTTTACCTGTTTGAAAAATAACCTGAACATTATATTTTTGAGATAAATCTTTCAAAATTTCAACAGCGGCATTATTGATAGATTTTGCACCCTGCGAACCGCCCATTATGCAGATTGTTTTTTTATTTTCCAATCCCAGATTAAGTCTTGCATCAACCTTTGAAAGTTCTTTAAAAGTTTTTCTTATAGGGTTACCGTTAATAAAAAACTTGCGAGCATTAATAAACTGCTGACTGTCTTCAAACGCAAGAGAAACTGCTTTTGCCAAAGGAGCAACGGATTTTGTAACCACTCCGGGATGAATATCACAATCATGTATCATAAACGGTTTTTTAATTATACTTGCCGCAAAAAGTGTCGGAGCACTGACATACCCGCCTGTTCCCAATATGCTGTCAGGTTTGTATTTTAACAAATAAAAAAGTGCTTTCCAGTTTGCAAGTTCAAGTTCAAATGCCCATTTAACAAGCCCGAAACTTAATCTTCTCGGCATAGCCGAAACTTTTATAGGCAAAAATTTAAATCCTGCTTTTTTAACTATGTCATACTCAAGATTTTTAGGATTACCGATATAAAAAATATCTTTTGTTTCTTCGTCATTTTTCAAAGCCTCGCAAACGGCCATTGCAGGATAAATATGGCCTCCCGTACCGCCGCCTGTTATAAAATAAGTATATTTTTTATTTCCTTTAGATGTATCTGACATTAGTATTTTCCCTTATTCTTTTTATACGTTTTTTAGAAATATTCAACAAAATTCCAATCATCCATAATGTTACCATAAGAGATGACCCGCCGTAGCTTATAAACGGAAGCGGAACACCGGTTGCAGGTAAGAACGAACATGTTACCGATATATTTAAAAAGGCCTGAAATCCGATAGAAAAGGTAATTCCTACAGCAAGTAACTTTCCGTACATATCAGGGCATCTTGATGCAATAACCAAACCACGATGTATAAATGTCCAAAACAATCCTATAACAAGTACACACCCGATAAATCCCAATTCTTCTCCGATGACGGAATAAATAAAGTCAGTATGAGACTCAGGCAGCCAAAAGAGTTTTTGTTTAGAATTTCCAAACCCGACACCGAAAAATCCGCCTGTTGCAAAAGCAGTTAAGGATTGGACAATTTGATATCCCGCCCCTTGAGAATCGAGTTCAGGATTTAACCATGTAGTAATACGAGTCAGCTGATACGGCTTTAATAAAGACCACATGCCGTTAAGGGCAGTAAAAATATTCAATGCAACAAATCCGCCGCCGCCGAAAATGGTAACCATAGCCGCTTTCAAAGGCCCGCCTGCACTAAGCCACATTATTAAAGAAGTCATTCCCAACAAAATTACCATCGATAAGTTAGGCTGTTTAAAAATAAACAAAACCATTATCAAAATGGGGAAAAAATAGACCATTTTTTGATTTGTTATTTTGGGATTTTTATAAAATGCACTTGCAAGAAGTAATACTACAGCAAGCTTTGCAAACTCAGACGGCTGAAAACTTAACGGCCCTAAAGCAAGCCATCTGGTGGAGTTATTAACAGTAAGCCCCAAAGGCGTCAATCCGACAAGAGCGAGTAAAAATATTACTATAATTGACACAATCATAGTCCAAGGTACAAGATTTTTGTAGTCATAATTTGCAAAAAACTTTATACCCAAAATACCAAAAATCATAAAAACAAATTGTTGTGCAACAAATTTCAAAGGATTAATTCCTGCCTCAATACACTTAGGTGCACTGGCGGAAAATATAGACATCAAGCCGATAATAACAAGAAACGCAACAACCACCATCAAAACTTTATCCGGAGGTGAAATCATTACGCTGTATCTCGGAGAATACTGTTTTCTATTACTATACTTTGGATAAGACATAATCCTTAAACACATCTCCTCTTTGTTCATATCCGCTAAACATATCAAAACTTGCACACGCAGGTGATAACAATACAACTTCAGGGTTTAAAGCAACAGATTTATCGATAGAACCCTCAAAAGTTTCTTCTCTGAAAATATTATCAAATCCTGCATTTCTCAAATTTTCTTCAAATCTGTCAGCTGCCTCCCCTATTAAAACAACACTTGTTATGTGATTTTTAACGGCCTCACAGAATTCTTTCAAATCAGTATTTTTATCTCTGCCGCCCGCAATTAAAACAACATTTTCGCCATTATTAAAAGAATTTATTGCAACGATTGATGATTCAGGATTTGTAGCCTTTGAATCGTTATAGAATTTTATTCCGTTTTTTTCAGTTACAAACTCAAACCTGTGAGCAGGAACTTTAAACGATTTTATGGCATTAACGATATTTTCGTTAGAAACACCGACAAGTTTTGCACAAATAACCGCACACATAACGTTTTGATAATTATGTTCACCGATTAAAGGAATTTCTTTTATGTCGATAATTTTTTCAACTTTACCGTTTCTGGAGAATAATAGTACGTTATTTTCAATATAACAAGCATTTTCGCCTCTTTTTTCACCGAAGAAAAATATAGTAGACGGACATTGACTGCTAAATTCAACAAGTTTTTCATCTTTTGCGTTTAAAACTGCAAAAGCAGGTGCTTGTGGGAACTTAAACAATTTAGCCTTGTCATTGAAATAATTTTCAAGACTTCCATGCCAGTTAACATGGTCAGGAGTAAAGTTTAACCAGCAAGCAATTTGAGCCTGAAAAGCATCGCTGTAATGCAGTTGGAACGAGCTGACTTCAAGCACAAAATAATCCAAATCATTATTTAGCAAATCACAAGGCGGAAGTCCAATATTTCCGCACGCTTCCGCTTTATATTCTTCTTTAAGAATATGAGCCGTAAGAGATGTTGTGGTTGTTTTTCCGTTAGTTCCCGTAATTGCAATAAACGGTTTTAGAGACTCTTTGTAAGCCAGTTCCACTTCAGAAATAACAGGAACTTTTTCATCTTTCAAACGGTTAAAAATTTCTGTATGAGGCGGAATTCCGGGACTGGTAATTGCAAGATAACAATCTTTTATAAATTCATCGCTATGCTTGCCCGTTTCCACTTTTATACCCAAATCCAAAAGTTCTTGGTATTTTTCTTGCTCAACTTCATTTATTTCTGTTATATAAACATCCGCACCTTTATTGTTTAAGTACTTTGCCGCAGAAATACCGCTTTTTGACAATCCTAAAATTAAAACTTTTTTATCAAACCAATTTGTTTTCATTAAATTAAACCTCTAAAAAATAAATAAGAAAAAATAATTGCGATAATAGAAAATATTGCAGAAACAAGAGCAAAAGTAACAACTATACGTTTTTCACTCCATCCGCAAAGTTCAAAATGGTGATGAATAGGAGACATCTTAAAAATTCTTTTGCCTGTTGTTTTAAAACTCAAAACCTGTAACATAACAGATAAAGTTTCGCAAATAAAGACAATTCCGATAGGTATAAGCCATAACTCAAATTTGCCGATAACGGCAAGAGTGCCCAAAAGTCCGCCCAAAGCTAAAGACCCTGTATCACCCATAAAAATTTGAGCCTTAGGTTTGTTATATTTAAGAAACCCGATTAAAGCTCCGACAACCGTCGCAGAAATAATAGAAACTTCGTGTTCACCCATATAATAAGCAATAAAAGTACAAGCTAAAAATGCAAAAACTCCGCAAGAGGCAGCCAAACCGTCCAATCCGTCAGTTAAATTAACCGCATTTGATGCACCCGTAAGCACAAAAACAACAAATACAGGATACAACCATCCGATATTAAAATGCCAAAACCCGAAGTTTAAATAAGTTGACGCATCACCCTTTAAATACATAACAAAAATTGCGGGCAAAAGTGCTATTAAAACTTGTCTTAAAAATTTTCCTCTTGCACTAATTCCGTCATTTTCTTTGTTCTTAATTTTAATGTAATCATCCTGAAATCCGATTAAAGCATAGAAAAACAGAGTAATTAATACAATCAAAGCAGTAGTAGTGAGTTTTTGAGCCAGCATAAGAGTAGTAACCGAAGCAATAACAATAGCGGCAAAAATAAAAATACCGCCCGTAGTAGGTGTACCGTCTTTTGCTTTATGCTGTTCAGCCACAACATCTTTAACATGCTGATTAAACATTTTCTTTTTAACGATATCCACATAAGGAACGCCTAAAAGCAAACATAATATCAACCCCAGCAGCATAGCCACCGTTATCATTATCATAGAATATCTCCTTCTAACATTTTTATTATGTCTTCAAATTTTTCTGAACGTGAAGCCTTTAAAAATATTGTATAACTTTTATCTATATTAGCAAGAATGTAACGAGTCAAATCGGAGGTATTTTGAAAATTTTGTGTTTTAATCTCTGTTGACAAAGCCTCTGAGATTTTTAACGCTAAATCTCCGACCGTTAAAATAATAACGTCTTTTTTGCTTAAAGTATTAATATATTCTCCTATTTCGTAATGATATTTTTCGGAATTTTCGCCAAGTTCACCCATGTTTCCAAGAACTAAAACAGGTTTTTCATAAAGTTCCAAGACATTTTTTACAAATCCTTTCATGCTGTCAGGATTAGCGTTATAACTGTCGTTAATGACTTTATACCCGTGAACTTCCTTTATTTCAAAGCGTTTTTCAATATTTTTATATTCTTTAAGCCCTTTTTGAATGTCTTTTAAATCCATATTAAGTGCAAATGCAGCCTCTATACATTCAATTGCATCTTTTACATTGTACTCACCGCTTATGTTAAGTTCAAAAATATTTTCCTTGTACGAAAACTTCGTATAATCAGGCTTTTTCTCCAAAAATTCAACATCATCTAATGTACAGAACACTTTTTTACCCGAAAATTCAACAATATTTTCAACCATAGGATTTTTTTCAGTAATAAAAATTCCGTCAGGTTTTTGATATTTTGTAATTTCGCACTTTGCCTTTGCAATATTCTCTTTCGAACCCAATCTGCCGATATGAGCAGTACCTGCGTTTGTAATTATGGAAATATCAGGAACTGCGTATTTTGAAAGCAATTCTATTTCACCAAAACCTCTCATACCCATTTCAACAATCAAAACCTCAGTATTTTCAGGCATTTCAAACATCGTCTGACAAAAACCTATTTCATTATTGTGATTTAGAGCGGTTTTGTGAGTTTTAAATGTTTGATTGCAAATAGAATACATCATTTCTTTAGTGGTAGTTTTGCCGCTGCTGCCCGTAATTGCAATAACTTTCGGATTAATATTCATTCTGCATAGTTTTGCCGACTGAAGATATGCAGCAAGAGTATCTTCCACTTTCAAAACAATTTTTGAATTCTCAAAAACCTTGTCATTACGTGTAAAATATCCCTCTGCATTGTTTTCCAATGCTTTTTCGATAAAATTTTCACCGTCGAAATTTTCACCCTTAATAGGAACAAAAATTTCGCCCTGTTTAATTGTTCTTGTATCTGTTGAAAAGCCAACTTTTGAAAGGTTAGTTTCGTTTTTGAGAACCTTTGCATCAGTCGCTTTTATTACTTCGTTTAAATCTAATTCCATACAAATAATTTTACTTCAAACAAGAGAAAAAGTATCTTTTAATTAAAATTCATGAAAAATATTTATTTCAGCAAGCCAAAAACAAGCATACATTGCTATTTTGAGAATATGAAACATTAAACCAGAAGTAAGTGAATATGAATAAGTTAGATAATTATATACAATTTTACATAAGGTAATATCTACACAAATAATAAAATATCATATTTGATATTTCACTTCTAATTCGTTAATTTCAATCACAGCCCTCTTAACTCGTGCTTACGCACTCAAACAAATGAGGTCTTGTAATTGTTTCAATAAACAATTTTACGAAGTTCCATAAAGATATAATATTTTTATTATTTGTGTGAACTTGTATATAATTACCCTAAGTTATTTAGTTTCAATATAAGCATCAATTATTTTCTTAAGATATTGCAAATCTTTTAGCGAGAATTTATTGATTGCGGCGATTAACTCTTCAATCAGCTCATTTTTAGATTTTAGATGACCAAAGTCAAACAATTCTTTTGGCTCAATTTCCAAAACATCACATAGCTTTTCGAGATTTTCTTTTTTCGGTAAATGCCCGCCTGACTCTAATTTACTTATGTTATTAGGTTCCATGCCAATTAATTCAGCCAACTCTTCTTGGCTTATATTTCTTCTTTTTCTAATCTCTTTTAATCTTTTGCCAAATTTCTTAGTTAACTTCATAATATCCTCTTTATCATTCTAATTATGCTTTCAGAGAATTTTAACTATCTAACATATTGGATATTGTAAATTTATTCATCTTAGTAATATAATGTTTAACATCAATTAATACTAGTGATGATAATTTCAAGATTAAATTTTAATCAGAAAGGATGATAATACCAATGAAAGCCAATAAACACAACCGTTTTGCATTATTTTTATTTTCAATTTGTTTAACTGTTTTATACCCAAATTATACCTTAGCATTTGAATATGGCTATACGCCATCAGGCTATAAATATGTAGTTCACCAACATAGTGAAAGTTCGTACCAGCATGCCTGGTGCAAACAGCACAACGGTGTTGAAGAATACAAAAACGAAGACAAAACAAGAGTAGATTGCCTTACAAATACACATGCGATTGAATTTGATTTTGCAAATAAATGGGCCGAAAGTATCGGTCAAGCCCTGCATTACCAATATATGACAGGCAAAAAAGCAAAAGTTGTCTTGATTTTGGAAAAACCCGAAAAAGAATTTTGCTATTATAACAGAGTTAAAACCTTATCTAAAATTCACGACTTTGAAGTTGAATATATAACTCCGCAAATATTAAATATTAAAAACGGTAAATGCAAGTATAAAGATTGCAAATGCAACAGAAAAACCAATTCTAATAACTAACAATTAAAACAGAGAAATAAAGTATATTATTTTGAAATAATAGAAGCCCTTATTTTTTAATTTATTTAAAATATTATATTTTATATGTTCTATTTCTTTGGCAGCAAAGAAACAGAACCAAAAGAAACTGCCGACCGGTGCTGCATTCGCTAATAAATTTAAATGCTCATTATCGGGAAACGGCTAACTTTCAAATAACTAAACAAACGCCGTTTCTTTTCCTCTAATTCGCATTAATTTATTGCTCATTTCGCAATGGTCGGATGAAATTATTTTTATTGTCAGGACAGCTTTATTTTAGAAAGTATGTTGGGTTTTCTAACCCAACAGAACAAACCGAAACAGTCACACTTAAACAAGTTCAAGATGAGGGTTTAGATTATGTGCAGCTAAATTTATTATATAAGTCCTCGTAAAATTTACTTGCAATTTAAAAAAATTTATGTAATAATGTGAGTACGATTTTTGAGGTATAAACTTGTAATCGTTTATTGATGGCCTTATGAAGTAAAAGAAAGAGATACTCCACAGTATAATGAGTGTTCCGCAGTTTAACTACAAATTCTTAAAAGAAAATGCATCGGCAGGAAGTTGGCGAAGAGGTTATGAATACTACGTCGGCAATATGATACTTGAATCTTTTCCTGAGAAAAATTTTTATATGGGAAAAGTTAAAGGTAATTTTCAAGAGGCTTACAAAACAGATTTAATTTTCAAAAAAAATAAAGTTGAGGCAAGATGCAACTGTCCGTTGAAAGAAGAATGGTGCAAACATGCCGTTGCGGTTGCCATAAAAGCCATAAACGAACACGCTTATGAGGATTGGCTTGAAACAAAATTCGGCATGGATTTTGATTATCCTGACGAAAATACTGCCTTAACAGAACCTCCTACAGGAAACTATATTTTCCATTTCAACCCGAAAAGAAAACCTAACTTCTTTTCAATTCTTGTAATGTCACGCTCTACAGGAAAAGTCGTAAGAGCCATAGAACCGATTTTGATGGCCCTTATGGAGGCTCAAAAAAATGACCCTAATTTTACATTAAACAACTCTCAACTTGCAGAAGTTGAAATATTTAAAAATCTTTTAAAACTTTCTCGTCAAGACAAAAAAGCGGGATGGTACGATATTCCTATCACAAAATTCGCACCGATGTTTCCTCTGTTGGCACTTGCAGACGAAGTTTTAGACGAAAGAAGCAAGCAAAGACTTAAATTTGTCAAAGACGAATGGAGAATAGTTCTTTCCGTTAACGGCTCAACCGCAGGAACAATAATGCTTGCACTTTCATGGAAACGCCCTGATTCAGACGAAGAAATCCCGTTTGAAGAGGTAAGATACTTCTCACGTCAAATAAAATGGGGAAGATACAAAAATATAATATTCCCTACAAATGTTTCTATGAACGTTTTACCGCAAAACCTCATTAAACAAACATTTACAGACTTAAAAGACGCTGAGGGCGGCAAGTTCATTTACGAAGAATTACCAAGATTAAGAGAACAAATTGACGTTGAAATATCAGACTCAATAAGCAAATTAATGCTTGAACAACGTCCGCCGAAAAATATCGTAACTCTGGGCATTGACTATGACCAATCTCTTAAAGCATCGTTGGAGTTTGAATATGACGGCGTTAGAGTTCCGTTCTCAAAACAAGATAAATCTCCGTATATTACAATTAAAAAACCTGAAGAAGACTTGATATACTGGGTAAAAAGAAATCTGGAACACGAATATCAGGCATATCAAATGCTTTTGGCATGCAAATTTGTTCCTATGCAGACAAATAACCTTGCATTGGAAAAAGAAAATGCTATCGACTTTTATAACTACTATATGAACAAAGCAGGCGATGGCTGGGTTTTTGAAGAAAAAGATGATATGAGCTTTTTCAAGATTATGGAAAAACCTTTCAGAATGTGTGCAAAAATTGACTTTTCAGAAGAATCAGCCGACAGTTTCGTAATTAAACTCTACGGTCAGGTAGGCGATGAAATAATCAATTTTGACGATATCTATGAAACAATTCAAAGTAACGAAAAATACGCAAGAATAAGAAGTTTGGGCTTTGTGGAATATCCTGCCGAAAACATTTATGCAATGATGAAATCGTTTAATTCATTCGACGCATACAGAAATAACGAAAATGAATTTGTCGTAAAAACATACCGTGCAGGATTGGTAACCGAACTTAAAAACCAAAACTTTGAACTCGTAATGAGCGAACGATTTGAAGAATTCTGGAATCAAATTTCAACATTCTCAACAGGCGGAGATGTCGATTTACCAAAAGGAATTAAGGCTAAATTCCGTGAATATCAACAAAAAGGTTTTGGCTGGCTTTGGTTTATGTATAAATACGGCTTAAATGGTATTCTTGCAGATGATATGGGGCTTGGAAAAACCTTGCAGGCTCTTGCTCTAATCCAAAAAGCAAAAGAAGTTGACGGAGACAAACCTGTTCTTGTTATCTGTCCTACATCCGTTGTGTTTAACTGGGAATCTGAAATTCAAAAATTCGTTCCTGATTTAACTTGCTTAAAATTGTCAGGCACGGAAAGAAAAGCGTTATTTGAAAAAATTCCTGAACACGATGTTGTTATAACAAGTTACGCACTTGTAAGACGTGATATTGAAGAATTACAGCAATATGACTTCAGATACGTAATACTTGATGAATCCCAAAATATCAAAAACGCAATAAGCCAAACGGCACAATCCGTTAAACAGCTGAAAGCAGACCATAAACTTGCACTTTCAGGTACACCTATTGAAAATAAACTGGAAGAATTATGGTCAGTATTTGACTTCTTAATGCCAGGATTTTTGTTCAATGTTGCGGAATTTAATTACAGATATGTTAATCCGATTATGGAAAGACAGGATAAAACCGTTGAAAAACGCTTGAAACTCCAAATTTATCCGTTCATCTTAAGACGTATGAAACGAGATGTTGCAAAAGACTTGCCTGATAAGGTTGAAAATATCGCATACTGCGAACTTACACCTGAACAAAGAGACTTCTATCTTGACGTACTTGACAGTACTAAAGAAGAATTGTTCAAATCTATTGAACAAAACGGTCTTGAAAAGAGCAGACTGTCAATCTTTTCTGCATTGCTTAGATTACGTCAAATTTGCTGCCACCCAAGACTTTACGACAAAGAAAATGTTAAGGGCATGATTCAGTCAGGTAAGTTTGAACACTTAAAAGGCATGCTTGAACAAATTATATCAGAGGGCCACAGAATACTTCTGTTCAGCCAATTTGTAGATATGCTTGATATAATAAAAGATTGGCTTGAAAGAACAGGTACGCCTTACGAATACTTGACAGGTAAAACAAAAGACAGACAGGGTGCTGTTGAAAGATTTAATTCGTCAAAGAGCATTCCTATATTCTTAATCAGCTTGAAAGCCGGCGGAACAGGTTTGAACCTGACAGGTGCGGATTACGTAATCCACTACGACCCATGGTGGAATCCTGCCGTAGAAGACCAGGCTACTGACCGTGCTTACCGTATCGGACAAACTAAAAAAGTTTTCGTTTACAGACTTATTACTAAAAATACTGTTGAAGAAAAAATTCAAAAACTTAAATCTATTAAACGTGATTTAGTAGATAACGTAATTTCCGTAGACAGAAATATCACTAAGTCATTGACTTTGGACGATATTAAAGAAATTTTCTCAGTTGATTAGTAACAAATTTTACTAAATTTAATCTTATGGACTATTAGAAATATTTTCATGATAAAATAATTCTAATAAGTAAGGAACTGTGCATGAGAATATTTGAGGTTAAAAATAACCTTATAAAATTGTTTTTCGAAAAAAATGAAAAACTATTTTTAGCTGGATTTTTAATGATAAAAGATGCCAGAGAAACTTATATTGCCCAAATCATGCACATGGAAACAAATAAACATGGCAATATAGCTATAGCCCGCCTTATTTATAACGTTACCCCCGACGGCAATTTAATAAACTTTGAAGGTACAGTTCCATCTAATAATAGCGTTATCGGATTGCTTGATTTGGCAGAAATCGTAAAACTTCTTGAGGGTGAAAATCCTATAACACTCGGCGAATTGGCACAAGATAATATTCCGCTGAAACTTGATTTTAACTTTATAAAGAATAAACTCCTTATTCTGTCGGAAAATCAGGATAATTCCGATATAATTATAAGAAAATTGAATGATTTAACAAAAAATTTCAACAAAAGAACCGTAATAATAGACACCGTCGGAACGTATGACAACACAGGCGGAACACTCGTTGCAGGAAAGAATTTTAAACTCCCGGTAAATTATGAAACCCTCGGTTTTATTTCAGAAAGAGGGATTGAATACAAAACCGTAGAGTCAAAAGCTGTTATACAAGAAACTTTTTTAGAATTACAATACTATGTAAAAACAATAGAAAGCCAGTATATTCCTGTTAACAGCCTTATAGATATTTTAGAAGCACAATACAAATCATCAAAAATGGTTGAATTGGTTCTGATTAAAAATGCCCTTTTAAAATATCAGGAAAAAGGCGTTTTGGCAAATTCCAAAAAAGACTTTTTAAACCTAAACAAAAGTTTAATCGAAAATTCAACAACATTAATAAATTTATCAAATATTGATGAAGAAGTTCAAAGAGAATACATTTCGTTCATATATAATAAAATTTCAAAAATGAATGAAGAAGTTATTGTTTTCGTAACTATAAACAATAAAAATTCAGATAAAAAACTTCTAAAACAAATGTATTTTACAAAAAATATAAATACAGTTACAGTTCTGGGCTATGAATATAAATATTTAAATGAATTGAAAAAAATTTCAAAAAACATGATAATGTTTACTCCGACAGTAATACAAGATGATTTTGATGCATATAATACATTCCTGAACAAATTGGCAAAATGGGAATATATAGCTTACGGACAAGAAACGCAATATCTGCCTTTAATAGTAAGTCTGAAATCAGATAAAGGTATTTTTAACGATAAAATAAAACCAAACGATAATATAGAAACAGCAACATCAGCGTTCTTCAAAGATAAGATGAAAGAACTTGTAGAAAAGCAGTACCAAGACGTAATTCACAAAGAACAAGAAGCACAAATAAGAAACAAAATAAAAGAAAAACGCCAAATGGACAACGAAGCGATGATGCAAAATCAAATGAATCAATTATCGCAAAAACAGGCAATGGAATTGCCATATACGGTTCCGCAATACAACTACTCACCGGCATATATGAACCAAATGACAATGGCACAGCAAATGGGAGCACAACCATATTACTATCAGCCCCAAATGCCAATGCAAATGCCTTATCCTATGATGATGCCTCAAAATATGATGCCTCAGCCATATATGCAAATGATGCCTCCACAGCCTCAACAGTTCCAGCAGCCGCCTTATCCTAACCAAATGTATAACAACCCTCAACAGGTTTCTCAACCTCATCAACAAAATTTTGAACAAAATCAAATTTCTGATGACGAAGAATTGGAAAATTTTGACTCAGAACAATTGGATAAATTATATGCAAATTCTCCGGTAGAAAATGCGTTTAAAAATATTAAATTGACCTTAAAACAAAATCATAAGGAACAAAAAAACCAAAATCCGCAACAAAATATACCCCAACAAGAAAATTCTCAGCAAAATACAGTTTCAAACCAAGAAATACAAGAAAAACAAACTCAAAATAAACTTCCTCAAATAGAAATAAAACCGCAAGAAGAAGTTATAGCAGAAGAAGTTGTCGAACAACCTCAACAAGAACCGCAAATTCAAACTCAGCAAGAAATAATAAATGTTCAACCGCAAAGCTCTGAAGAATTAACAGAAGCCGATTTGGATATGATAAGCGAAATAGATGTCGAACTTCACGAGGAAGAACAAAAAGAACAACAAAAAAAAGAACAAGATGTTGAACCTATAATTCCAAAATATATAGATGATACACCTGATGAGCCAAAATTGCCTGTCTTCTCTCAACCGGAATTACAAAGTCCAAAAAATGTAGATTTCAAAAAAAATGACAGAGTAAGACATACAAAATTCGGCGAAGGTGTCGTTGAAAAAGTTATAAATTACGGAAATAAGAAACTATGCTCGATATACTTCGAAAAAGTAGGCAGACGACTTCTTGAACCGCATATTTCAGAATTGGAAAAATTGTAGTATAAGGTAATTATTTTATATGATAAGTAAAAAAATCAAAACAAAAAATGCTGTAAAATGGTTGATAGAACTAAGTATTTGGTTTTTGGTTTTTATCTTTTTTGCAAATATAATTCTTTTTATAAAATCTAACCATGATAAACAATATAATTCATATCAAATATTTATGCCGGATGTTGACGGAGTAATAGTAGGTTCACCGGTAAACATGATGGGCGTACAAATAGGATATGTAAATAAAGTAAAAATAATAGATAACGAAGTCTTTGTAAGATTTACATTAAATAAAAAAGATTTAAAATTACCAAAAGGATGCGTAATAACCGTAGAATTCAGCGGATTGGGAGGTTCAAAATCATTAGAAGTTTATCCGCCCGATGAAGAAAGCAAAAACAGAGATGAATACTTAATAGTTGAAGCTCCAAAACGTTTAGGTGATGTTGTGGGTCTGGTAGATGAAATGTTTGACAAAATATCTTCAATTACATACAGAATGTCTTTCTTCTTTAAAGAAACATCTAATGCTTATTCAAATTTAGACGATTTGTCAGATGATACAAACTTAGAACAAAAGAATTCTAAAGAAAAAAATAAGAAATCTAAACCTAATAAAGATTTTTCGAAAATTTTAAAAGAAACAAATTTGTGGCTTGACGAAAATACAAAGAAGTTAGAAAATTTTAACAATAAATAAAAAGGAGAACTAAATGGAATATGAAAATGTAAGAGTTATTGAAAATCCCGTAATTTACTTAAATTTGAGCAAAATGAGAGATAAAAATACAGATTCTCAAGGAGTAAGAATAGCTACAAGAAAAATCACCAGAGTACTGCTTTATGAAGCATCAAAAAATTTGCCGCTTGTAGATAAAGAAATAGAAACTCCGATAACAAAAACAACCGTTAAAACTGTGGAAGAAGATATCAATATAATAATTTCACCAATATTGAGAGCAGGCTTAATATTTACAGATGAAGCAATAGACATTCTTCCTCAAGCTTGCATAAGACATATAGGAATGTACAGAGATGAAAAAACATTAAAACCAATTTGGTACTATAACAAAGTTCCAATGGAAGCCCCAAATCCTGAAAAATTCTATATTTACATAACAGACCCTATGCTTGCAACAGGAAATTCGCTCATAGAAGCAATAAAATTGTATGCAGATAAAAATATTCCAATGGAAAATATAAAAGTAATTTGCATAATGGCAGCACCTGAAGGTTTAAAAAATATCCATGAACATTATCCGGACGTAGAAATAATTACGGCAACCGTGGACGAGGGATTGAATGAAAAAGGATATATAATACCGGGCATGGGCGATGCAGGCGATAGAATATTTAATACATAATAAAAAAGATTATTAGAAATAACTTGATAAAAAAAGTTTATTTGATAAAATAAATGCAGAGTTCAATTTCAATGAATTCAAATATAATTTAATAAATATGCGTGTAGCCCGGCTGTGCCATTGAATCTTTTACGATTTGGTTTACAAGTAAAATTGATTTTACAAACAATGCTTTAGAGTAAAAGTTCAACAAGAGTTAGATTTAGCTCTATTCGGCTGGAAAGCACGTAGAACAACTTAATAAATGTGCGTGTAGCCCGGCTGTGCCGTTGAATCTTTTACGATTTGGTTTACAAGTAAAATTGATTTTACAAACAATGCTTTAGAGTAAAAGTTCAACAAGAGTTAGATTTAGCTCTATTCGGCTGGAAAGCACGTAGAACAACTT
>JAFVDH010000070.1 GCA_017478515.1 bacterium | reverse complement strand
TTTTATTTATATCGTGGCTCGGTACAATTTGTTTTATTTCAGGGTGCATTAAAATTAAATTTTGATATTCCGATATATGTTTATATTCAAGTGAAGTCGAAGCAAATATATCAAATTTATTATAATTTTTCCATAAATATGATATTAATTGCGGATTTGCAACTCTGATTTTTTTTATTCCCATATTACTGAGTTCATTTAGTAATTTATCCAGTTTGTCTAACATTTTTTCAAAATCATCATTATTTAAATCAAAAGGTATAGGACTGTTTAATAAATAAATAAAATCTAAATTGTTTTCGAGAGTATATGAAAATAAATTTTTCCAATAATCAAAATTTTGTTTGCCTGATTGAATGTTTCTTGCTTGTTCAAATCCTGTAAACAAGGTACAATTTGAAGGTAAAGAGGCATATAAACTTGTTATTTCGCATTTTTCAACTTGATTGTTGATAGTGAGAAGTTTATCTATATCCTCTTTATTATAAGGCATTGGTGCTGAAAATTGATACATCTTGGATTTCCTTTCTCTCGAGCAAATAGTTCGTTTCGGAATTTTATCTCTTTAGTTTTTATTCTATGTTTTATGCTTTTTGTAAAATTCCTGCCACTCACTGCTTGGTTGCTCGCGTTAAACGGGTTACGGTCTTGCTCCTCGCAAGCCCTGCACCCTCTGCTCGCAATCCGCTTTGCTCTCACTTTATCGAGTTCGTTCTCGCTCGGTTTGTTATTATTTATTTTTAGCTTCTTCCTTTTAAGTACTTCACTCCACTCTACGGAAATCCGCTAAGGCATTGGTGCTGAAAATTTATATATCATTTTAACAATTCCCGCATTCCTGTCCGGGGTTACCGTAACCGCATACGTCTCCTGTCGCTTGATAACCGGTATTATAGCCATATCTTCCGGTATAACACTGGTAGCCGTTATTACAATACCAAATAGCGGGTGAATTTCCGCTTATTCCGTTATAGCAGCGAACATACCAAACAACTCCGGTAATAAAATCACTTTGATTTTCAGCTACATTTTGATATAGTTCCAAAATTTCATTCTCGCTTAAATTGTTTATTGACTCAATTTTCATATAATCTCCTTATAAATTAATAAATTTTCCAAGTTTTAAATTGTATTTTTTATTTGTAAAATAATGAAATCCGCTATGAGGCGTAAATGTTAATTCTTGAAAATACGGTTTATTTTTATATATAGACCAATCCGTACGCACAAATATAAAATCTTTTGAAAGAATTTTACTTAATTCAAATGTTTGTTTTATTGTTTTATCCGCTTCAAGTTCTTGTTTTTCTTCTTTAGAACAAAAAATATCATCTGTAATATTTAATTTTTCATTATAAACAGTAATAAAATTTTTTGTTTTTTCAATCACTTTTACAATATATTTAGGCTGAGCGTAAAAGCAATAAACATGAATTTCTTCATAAGACGTGCCGGTTTCATCGCGCATAAAAGGTTCAATCAGTATCTTAGGTTCAATACCTTTGTATTGAAGCTCAAACCCGCCCCACAAACTGTAATCCTGTTCAAGCCAGCCTGTCATGTTTTTCTTTACAAATTCAAACAATTGTTTGTTTTGTAAAAATTCTTTTTTATCTTTTATTATATATTGCCACTTACACCCGTGATTTGTTTTTATTACAAAGCTGTTCGGGAGTTTATCAAAATCTATTTGGTTAAAATATGTGGTAACCTCAAATGGCTCTCCGTCATTGCGAGCGGATAGCGGCATTTTATTATCCGCGCGGCAATCCATAGTATGTTCGCTTTTTAAAGTGGATTGCCACGCAGACATCAAATGGTCGTTTGTCTGCTCGCAATGACAGCGCATAGTTTCATGACTTTCATTCGGAATTATTTGAAGTGCGGATTTTAAAAAGTATGTTGAAACATCATTTTTATTTATCACATTGGGACATAATGCGCCAAGCGGTCTGTCATGCTGAACAGCCGTTTTGTTAATCTTTTCATTTTGTATTTCATCATTGATACAGGCATGTTTCAGCATCTTTTCTTCTTTTAATTTTTCTTTTAGATTCTGAACAACTTGAAAATCAACCGAATTGCCGTTTTGATTTTCTACGTTTTCAGAATGACATGTGCCTATTATTTGCAACACAGGCTTTAAATATTCTTCGCCTATTCTCTCTTTTACATAATCCCTTACTTTAACCTTATCCGTGCAGTCACGCATTAAATGGGTTACACCATAAAGTTTCAGCCATTGTAATTTCTGATTAAACGTTTTGCATCTTCGTTTGTCAATAACCCCGTCAGCTAAAGGCAGTTTCTCACCGGTATTTAAATAAAACAGTTTAGCTAAATACATTGGGTATTCTTTTTCCTCTAAATTTTGTAAGAAATAATAATTCCAAGGCGGTTCACCTATGCTATTTTTAAATTTCTTCCATTGAAATATTTTTTTCATTTTATTTTATACTTCCGATTTCAAATTTAACAACAATATATCATATATAGTATATTGTTGTCTATATAATTAGTTTATTTTTTTATAAAAATAAGTAACAATTATTAATATGACTTATCAAAAACTAATAACGGGCGGAATAAAAAGACTTAGAGAAAAAAGCAAATTAACGCAGGAAGAATTTGCGGGGAAGATAAATATGAGTGTTCAAGGATACAGAAATATTGAACACAATAAATATTTACCAACCGGAGAAACCATAGATAAGATATGCGAGGTTTTTGGTATATCACCTGTAGAGCTATTGCTTCCTGACGAACAGCAAAATTTATCGGATATAAAACAAATTATAGATATAAAACTTCAAACGTGTCCGCTTGAAAAACTTATAAGAATTAATTCAATGATTGATTTGATGTAAAATTTATAATATTATAAGTAATTGCGGGAATAATATGAAAAGGAGTTAAAAATTTTTAGTGATTTTTCAATCTTATCCGAATTAGGGATTAATATTGATGAAAAGGGCGGAATGCTTGAGACCTTTATGCGTTTATTTTTGGAATACAACCAAAAAGTCAATTTAATAAGCAGAAACGATTCTGAGTATTTATTTGAAAAACATATATATGACAGCCTTTCAATCAATTTATTTTTGCAAAGATATGTTTCTGAGAATAAGGTAAGGATGCTGGATATAGGAACGGGGGGAGGATTTCCTTCAATTCCTGTTGCAATATGTATTGATAGAAGTGATGTTACGGCAGTTGATTCCACATTAAAGAAGATAAAATTTCTTGAGTATATAAAAGAAGAATTGGCATTAAAAAATTTACATCCTGTTTGTAAAAGGGCAGAGGAACTGGCATACAGGGGAAAATTTGATGTTAGTGTAAGCCGTGCGATGTCTGAGTTAAGGGTTATATTGGAATATGCGATACCGTATTTAAAGGAAGGGGGATTTTTTGCGGCATATAAGTCAATAAAAGCAGATGAAGAAATAAAGAATGCAAAAAACGCGCTTAAAGTTTTAAATTGTGAAATAGTGGATAAAATTGAATATAAGCTGCCAATAGAGGAGGAAAACAAAAGAGTGCTTATTATTGTGAGAAAGAATTCCGAAACAGAGAGTATTTATCCTCGAAAAAACGGTATGATATCAAAAAAACCGTTATGAATGGGAAATAGGTGTGAGTTGCGGAGGGAAATTAAATATGGTAATATCTGTTTATGAAGCATTGTATTCAAAGTTTATTTTACAATATAGAGCAAACGGCGAGAATATGCCGTGCGGGTGTAGATAGTTATTTTGAACAGCACGCAGAGGGTAAGATTTCATTTGATGAATTTATAATTCTTGAGACGGTGTTGTGTAATCCTGAAATTTGCCAGCGTGATTTAGCTAAACTGATTTTAAAGGGAACGTCGCATACGAGTAAATTTCTTGCTGTATTGGAGAGAAAAGGATATATAAAGCGGCCTGTTGATACGAAGGGGAAAAGAATTGTTAAAAAAATGGAGGTAACAGAAGAAGGGCTTGAGGCTTATAATTTTGCTTCTAAGATAGCTATGGAGTTTGTTCAGGGAATAGAGAGTTCAATAAGTTCAAAAGAGGCACAGAATTGTGAAAAATTTTTGAATAAGATAAAAGAAACGATGTATAAAACAGATGATATAATTTTTGAATAAAAAATAAGAAAAGGGAGTATAGGGGTTGATTTTTTTAATTTAGTGTTTAATAATATAGATAGAAGATATCGCGGGATAGAGCAGTCTGGTAGCTCGTCGGGCTCATAACCCGGAGGTCGTTGGTTCAAATCCGGCTCCCGCAACCATTTGAATAGAGAGGGTTTTGAGAATTTCAAAATCCTCTTTTTTAGTCAAAATATGAGCAATTGTTCCCAAATTGTTCCCAAAAGGATTTAAGATGAAAAGTAAAGAAAATTACATTATTGAAGAATGCAGACATTGTGGCAACAAGACAAAATTAGATATAATGGGCAAATATACCGAATATGGAGACCCTGAATATGATTACGGTTGGGTAAGGGATTGGCTACTATTAAAATGTTGTGCGTGCGGAAAAGTATCATTAGGGTCAATTTATTCAGGTGAAGATACAAGAACATGGAATCCTGACGACCCAGACGAGTATGAAGAAATATACATAACTTCTTTCCCTGTAGAAACTTATCAAGGAACAAATGTACCTGATAAAGTTAATAATGCTTTTTCATCTGCTTTAAAAGCTCATTATGTTGATAATATTGTGTGCTTAATGGCATTAAGACGCACATTAGAAATTATATGTAAAGATAAAGGTGCAACTGGTAATACTCTTGAAAAGAAAATAATTGACTTATCTCAAAAAAATATATTCCCACAAGTTATCAATGAAGCTTCTGATGTTTTACGCATTTTAGGAAACGAAGCAGCACATGGTGATGACATAAATTATGACGAACGTATAGTAAAAGAGATGATTAACTTTACTCAAATTATAATTGAATATGTGTATGTAATCCCTTATAGACTTGGTAACATAAAAAAGAATATTGCAAAGAAAAAAAGTTTAAATCAATCCGTCAATAGCTAACTTACTTTTCTCGTACACTTCCGGCATAAGATGTGCATAAGTATTCATAGTAACTTCAAAAGATGAATGTCCCATTTGTTTTTGAATGTATTTGAAATTCAAATCTTTTGATATTAAAAGACTTGCGTATGTGTGTCGCAAGTCATGAAATCTTATCTGCTTTACGTCGGCTTTTTTGAGTATCTTATGAAATCGTCTTTTGATAAGATTATCGGCATCTATGGGTTTGCCATTTTGTTGCGTAAATACCAAATTCAAATCATTTTCTACTCTATGAGTTTTGTATTGCTTAAGAACTTGCATAAGTTTTGACGGTACTTGTATTTCTCTGATTGAATTCTTTGTTTTAGGTGTTGTAAGTTTTCCTTTGTACATTGAATGTTTTACACTAATTGTTGATTTTGTAAAATCAATACAATCCCAAGTTAAACCAAGTATTTCACCTCTACGCATACCTGAATATATTGCTGTAATAAGCAAAGGATAAAAGTCCGGATATTCCTGTTCTGCAATTACCAAAACTCTCTGTATTTCATCTTCTGACAAAAACTGCATTTCAATATTACTAACTTTTAGCTTTTTTACACGAGATACAGGATTATACATCATGTAATTGTTGTTTACTGCCCAATTAAAAGCAGTTCCATTGTTGTCAAAAGATGATTGACAGATTTATTTGAAAGTCCTTCTTTTAGTTTGTTTTCCATAAACCTGTTGATAATTACAGGCGTAATATCAACAAGTTTAATGTTTCCGAAAAAGTCTTTCAGGTGCAAGTTGTAATGGTCTTTATAACCTCTTATTGTGGAGGGCTTTAAGTATATCTCTGCGTGTAGCTTGATAAACTGTTCCATTACCTCACAAAATTTCAAGTTATTGTCATTACTTGTAGCCATACCTTTGTTGTAGTCTGCTTTTACAATTGCTTCCTTTTGCTCTGCTTCTGCTTTCGTCTTAAAACCGGACTTTTTATGTCGTTTGCCAAATACATCATAAAAATCATACATCCAACTGCTGAAAACTTTTTCGCCTTTATCATTCTTGTAATATCTTCGTTTAACAGCCATAGAGTTTACCTCCGTTAGATATGATTTGTTGTATATGTTCTTCTGTAAGCTTAATGCGTTTACCGATTTTGATACATGGTAAAACTTTTCTGTAGCTCATATTGTAAAGTGTACCTATCGGTATATCTAACATCAAAGACACTTCTTCAAGATTGTAAAATCTTGGGATTTTAGTGCCTTCAATCAGTTTATTTGCGTTATATCTGTATTGCATTGTTTTGTCCTTTCATTTATATACGGTCTTAAAAATTTTGGTAACATGTAACAAAATATTTGAAAGATAACAGGGATAAACATCTTATCCCTGTTATTTGATGTTACCAATCTACTTTCACATATTGTGGGGTTGCACCGTCCGAGTCTTTGCTTTCTTCTGCCCTGCGTTTGACATCTTCCCAGTATCTATATTTTTCAATTATATCTTCGCAATATGCGTGTTCTTTGATATTTAAGTACAAAGATTTAGCAACAGGCGGAATACGTTTACTTTTAGGTTTAAAACGAGCATTTTTTGTCTCAACAAAATACGGAGAGTCTTTTACTGATTTCATGAACTCTTTTGAGTTTATGAATTTTTCATGATAAAGTCTGCCAATATATGCGTTAAATTTATCTAAACATTGCTGTGTTCGTAATATCAGTAGAACTTGATTATCAGATTCTTTCAAAGTAACTTCTTCCTCTACCTTAAAAATACCTTCATCCATAAGTTCAGCGAAATGATTTAGCAAAGCATCAATAGGTTCTTCCAATTCCTTAAATTGTTGTAAATACCAATCAAAATATTCAAGTACCCTGCTTTCAACATCTTCAAGTTGTACACTACCGTATTCGATAAGTATTAGCAAACCAACATAAGCAACTGCAACACAGTATGATTCTCTTGAAGGCATAACTCCGGCAGAATGTGCAAGCCAATTGTTCTGTTCTTCAATCATCTGATGAACTTTTTTCCAAGAATATTGACTTAAAATTTCCGGTAATGTTGCTGATAGAAATCTTGGATTTTTGTAATACATTGACATTTCTGTCGGGTCATATCCATTTCTTATAAATTCAAGCGGTAGCATACGATTTAGCATTTTTTCTTTTTGTACAGGGAAGTAATTACTTGAAAAAATGATTGGCGAGCATACCGGCAACAAGTTAAAATCACTACCCGATTTCAGTTTTTCTCTTAATTTGTTTTCGTTTATTTCAACAATCAAATTCTCATAATATTCCCTCAATAAAGCACTTGCACTAATATCGTCAAATGGCAAAATGCAATTGTTATAGAGGTTTGCTTTTCTGTCTATTGCTCTTGTTGTACTGTTTCCCATTGCTATAAAGTTTTTATCAAAACCATACATATAACTGATAATACTTGTAAGCGTACTTTTACCTTGCTTTGATGGTCCATACAAAAAGCCAACAGGAAAACCAATATTTTCTTGCCATAGTTTATCTGCGTATGCTCCCATTATCCCTAAACCTAATGCCAACAATGCTTGAATTTGCCCTTTGAAAGCAGTTTCAGTATTGTATAGCAGATGTTGAATAACCTCAAATGGCATAAAATCGTCATAAATTTCTGTTGTTAATATCGGCAATTGATTGCCATAGTTATTTTTAAGCATTACTTTTTTGCCATTTGAAAGAACTATTACACCGTTTTTATCTGCAAATATTGTTTTATTGACATCAGTATAAGCATTTTTGTACAATCTGCCCTCAAACTCATCAAAGCAGATTTTACCTGCATTAGATAAGCAGTAAATAGTATCAGTGCATTTCTTGTTAAGTAAAATTCTTATTGTATCAAGGGTTTTGTCATTTCCTTTGAAAATCAGATAATTACTTGCTTTGTTCAAACAAGCTTTGAAATCTTTAGCAGAGCTTTTAGCTTTAGCATCAAGTTCAAAAGGAGATGTCAAAGTGCCTTTATCTGTTCTTACTTGAACTTTTACAACTGCTTCACCGTAATTTTCGGTACGATTATTCGGATAATCTTTCAGCTTTTGTACGACATCAAAAATACCATTCAAAATAATACTGATTTGCAATGTATCGCCATTACAAGTTTGATATTGTATTGTTTGATTTTTGTATTCAAAAATACCAAATCTTGAACTTGCCCAATCTGCATCATCAGGTATTGAAAGATATATTGGGTTATCCTGCGTAATTCCACTTTCATTAACTTTTTCTTTTGCAATCTCTTCAAAAGACCGAAAAAGTATTTCTGCTGGATTACTTATTTCTTTTTTGCTTTCTTTTTTATTATTGTCTGACATTTTATTTACCTCCATTTCTTGTCAATTGACAATTACTGCATTCTTTCTTACAAACATCTTTTGCCCAAGAGCAACTGAAATGATATTTGCTTGCGTTTTCATATTTTTTCTCTGATTCCTCAAAGTCATATTCGGGATAGTTTTCACTATACTTGTGAAAAATTTCTCGCCCGTTAGTAAAGCCCGAACACCATGAAGCAAACAAAAACCAAGCAGGTTCTTCTAATGTTTCGCTTTCATCCCTGACTTTTTTCAGAAAATTACACTTGTCAAAAAGTATTGTAGGGTCAATATTACGTACTTTTTTATTGTACTGTTTTTGTGTTTTCTGATTCCGACCAACACTATATTTATTTTGCTTAACAGATTTCAAGCCGTTTGACCAATTTTCAGGTAACGGTGTAAGTTCATTAGTTGAACAAAAATTGCTGTAAAGTTTATACATACCGCCTTTTTCGTTAATTGAATACGGTGCGATTATGTAATGTGGTTGGCGAATATCAATACATTCCTCATAACAAGTCATATATTTCACACCACAATCTTTTGCATAAATGTGTAATCCGCCTGATGAAGAAATAACTACAGGCATATTCAAATCAAGATTGCCCCAATTTTTGAAACATTGTCTTAATATGTCATGTCCGTATTTTTTCTTTTCAGGTTTTTCATCTACATCAATAACTACAATTCCGCTTTTTCTGCAATCAATTGCAACCATTGAATCAGGGTAATGATTCCAATATTTGATTACAGTTTTTTTGTCGTTAGTAGATAGTTCATTCCAAGAAAAGCGGAAATAAGGTTTCTTGTTTCTTCTTACAGGAAAAACATAGTACCCTAAATCTACTAACCATAACGCAACCTTTAAATGATATTCTTTCATAGTGAGATTGCCGGAATTGTAAGTTTGCTGTTTGTGTTCAACACAAGTGTTGAGTATGTGTTCTAATGCGTTCTGCATTATGTACCTCCTTTTACTTAAGTTTTCACACATATTCATTTTTCAATGTACCGTTTCTACATGTCCGGCTTATGTTTACCGAGCCAGTCGGAACTGAAACAAAAGTACATCAACACTTGCTTTTTATTGCTTTATCGTTTAAAATTCTATTGGAAAAAACTTAAACGAGTCATTGAAGCCTTTGTTTCAGTGGCTCTACTTTTATGTGTGTCCAGTCATAGCATTCCTCCTTTTATAGGTTTATTATAATTCCTAAAACACCTTATGTACAAAGTGTTTCAGGCTGTAAACTCATTCTAACACCTTAAAATTTTCTGTCATTTTAAGCGTTTAAGTGCTGTGGAAGAATTTAAAATTAAAAATTTAGTAAAAACGATAATTTCAGCTACTAAAAATCATAATAAATACATATTTACTTGTCTTAATACAGTCTGTATTATCTTTATTCTGGCTAACACGAGCTTTTTTGTACTTATAAATGTATCTTGTTTGAATAGTATATTTACTATCTTTTGATGAAACACGAATTACACGAATTAAGGACTGAATATCATTGTCAAATTGTTCTGTAGTTTTTCCGGCATTGATGTATGCTTTTTTAATAGTGCTTTTTAATTCTGAAACATATTTGGATACAGTTGTAGAATTAAACTTGTATGTTATTGTTTTGCGTTTATCTTTAGTTCGTCCTTTTACTATAGTCTTCTTTTTCTCTTTTTCATCATATTCATTAAAGACATATTCCGTAACGGTTTCATTCCTGTATACAAATTCTTTCAATGTAATACTAATACTTATATCGGTTTTGTCAAATTCAAGTGCATGACATTTTAATAGAAGGTATAAAAGTGTATAACACTTTAAAGACAAAACACACTCAACTTCATTGAATATAATAGTTCTTGCTTTTGAATTAGAAATAATGAGTTCAAATTCTTTTTTAGCTTCTTCAATTAAATCTTTCTTAAAGTTACGAAGCAATAAATAATTTTTTGCCAATATAGGATTTTTAACTTTGCCAAAAAATTTTTTAATATCTTTTTCCGTCATAAGCTTAATTCTACATGCTGAAATCTTAAGATGAACTTTTAACCCTGCATTTTATTTCAAACTCTAAACTCAACGAAGTAGCAAAAAGTGGCTTAAATTAGTAGTTTAGAAAGTTGTATATGGCTAAAATAATAGTATAGTACACTTTTTAACACTTGTTTACAGTTGAATTATGTTCTATAAGAGAGATTACAGGATAAACGAGAAGAAACTTTTTGCAAGTATTTAATAGTTTACCTTATAAAGATACTTCCGTTTCTCTGTGTTTAACGCAGTAACCTCTGATTATATTCCGCTAACAAAGGCATTTAAGACTTTTTCAAGATTAGGTATTAAGTTGGATTTGTTGATTTTTTCAGTTATGTATGCTTTGATTTCGCTATCATCAAGACAAGTAACGTCTGCATAATCTTTTGCAGATATGAGTTCCGCTATATTGCAAAACTTCCACTCTGCAAAATTTTTAAATTCAACCCCCAATTTTTCCTGCAAGAAGTTTATAAGTTTTGTATGCTCCGCTTGATGTTCTTCGTCTGCAGGGTTTATTGATAACTGCAAAAGCACTTGGTCTTTATGATTTGTCAGTTCAATGACAACCGCCAATTTTGATTTAAGTGCTTTCTCGCTACCGAATTTCAATTTTGTTGTATCAACTCCTGCAGGAATACAACGAATGTATTTGTCCTTGTTGTTTTCTTCCGCTACAATGTCGTTTCTTTCTGCAACAATTTCACGCAGTATATCAGCAATTCTGCTTGATGTTGAATTGACTTTTTCTATGATAAGGTCTATGGCCTCTTTGTTTTCACGATAGATTTTTCTGCAAAGTTCAGTAACTTTTTCGTCCTCGTTTCTCATAATTTTCCTTTCAATCATATTTCTGTAATGCTTAATGAAAATTTTGACTTCATCGTTCATATACTGTGATTTGAATTTTAGAGTCTTGTTGATTACTCCGTAAACTTGCTCATAGTTCATTGGAATGTAATAGATATGCTCCGCTTGATTTTGACTGTTTTTGTATTCTTTTTGTATCAAGTTGTCTGTTTCAATGTTTGGAGTTAAGTATATATAGATTTTGTTATAGTCAGCAAAATTTTCGTTCACGTATTTTGCGTAGCGTTCTAATTGCTCATCATGTTCGCCTGTCCAAATCTTGTTTTCAATAACGCATAAGAATTTGTTTTTACTGCTTGTAAGTAGTATGTCGATATTTTCGTGTTCTCGTCTGATTTCACAGTCGCTGAAATCTGTATATGCTATATCGCTTAAAGACAATGTAACTTTGTCCGTCTGTGAAAAATTCTTGATAGATTCTTTCAAAAACTCTTTCAAAAAATAATCGCCAACACCATGATTTTCATAAGGTGCCATCAGCCAACCAAGAAAATTTGAGTGTCGTATTTCGTTATTATGCAACTTCAATGCCGTAAAGATGTTGAATTTGTTTGTTGAAAGGTTTAGTTCTTCCAAATCTTCTGACAACATCAGCTTTTCAAGTTTTTTGATTTGTTCTTCTGTGTTCATAAGTTCCTCTTTTGCCAACATCTTAGCATACTTATCCGTCAGAATTAGTCGTAACAAAATTAGCTAACTAGACTTTAAGTCAATACTAGACTGAGAGTATTGTACCACAATATTAGTATGATAGAGAATGATTGTCGTAAATTCGCAAAAAATGTTACAAAATATCGTGAGCTCAAAGGCTACAACAAAAGCAGACTTTGTGAATTAGTGGACTGCGACCTTTCTTATATTGGCAAAATTGAACGAGCTGAAAAGTTTCCCAACCTCAAAATGATACTCAAACTTGCAGAAGCTCTTGAAATTCCTGCAAAAGATTTGTTTGATTTTGAATGATACACAATATAATTTTGTATCATTCTGTAAATTTACTCTGATTATTTGCCTGTTTACCTTTTGAATACCTTTAGAAATTAGTTGAAAAATAAGGTGTACTTTGAATAATACATAATTTATAATTTTAATATAATATGTATCACTTACTACAACTGAATTTTGGAGGTATTTGCTTATGGAATTTGTACAACCAATTCGAGATTTGAAGAAAATCGAAACTATCAAGAAATTGTTACGACAACAGAATTTGCGTGATTACTGTCTTTTTGTAGTCGGCATAAATTCAGGGTTACGCATTAGCGATCTGTTAAAATTACGTGTATCAGATGTCTATGAGAACGGCAAGCCAAAAGACCGCATACTGATACGAGAGAAAAAGACTAATAAGTTTAAAGATTTTCCGCTATCAGATAACGCAAAAAATGCACTTAAAGAATATCTAAAAACAAGAAATTACAAAGACAACGAGCCTTTATTCATATCACGCAAGAATAAGGGCTTTTTGTTGCGACAACAAGCATACAAGATTTTGAATAATGTTGCAAAAGATGTTGGCATAAAAGAAAAAATCGGAACGCATACACTCCGTAAAACATTTGGTTATCATGCACACAAAAACGGCTATGACATAACCCTAATACAAAAACTATTTAATCATTCTTCGCCAAGTGTAACACTCCGCTATATCGGTATTACTCAAGACAAGCTAGATGATGTATATATGAATTTAGATTTGTAGTTTGCTTAAATATTATTTTTCAGCTACTAAAAGTATGTCAATTTTTCTTAATGATAAAATTTCTTCACCTTTTTCTCTTTGCCAATATTCAAGAGTATTAGCTTTGTATACACTATCTTTATTTAAAGGATTTTCCTGCATTAATTCAACTTTTTTGAAGAAATTGTCGTCTTTTATTTCAGCTTTGACTTCTGTTCCATCTTCAAGTTTTACTTTCCAAGATTTTTTGTTTGTTTTGTCTATTTTGGTAAATTTAATATCGTGTAGTTCTTCTGAAACTTTTTGATTAACAATTTCCATACCAAAATCTAACGAATTTTCAGTATTAAGCTCACTAATTATATGTTCAGCGTTTTTTAACGTAATTTTTCTTACAGCACCAATTTTAACAGGTTTAATAAATGTTTGATAATCGTCATACGTATAATCTATAACTTTGTATAAGGATGATGGCAACGAATATTCTGTATTATTTACATCATTATTCATGTTTCCATTATTTTCTTGTAGCTTTTTATTTACTTCATTTTTGAATTCTTCAAATTTTTGTTCTATTGCTGATACTTCATTTATTTTGTTTATTTTAATATACAAATCTAAAATTTGATTTGCAGTCCATAATAATCCGCCAATAGCTAAAGGGATTGTGCAAGCAACTAATGCTACTTGTTGATGTTTTTTAGGCACTAATTTCATAATGTATTCAAAAACATCTGAGCCTTTGTAATATTTGTCTATAACCATAAGTATTTCAGGCAAATTTTCTTCAAAAGTATCAGTATAATCACCTGTTAGCAACATTGCTGAACGCAATACAAGTTTTTTATACGCAACCATTGACTGCAAAATTACTTCTATATCGTTATTTGGTATTGTGTCGTAATCAAGAGTTATTCTTTGTTCTGATTCTGAGTATAGTGGGCTATAAAAATTCATTATCACACTCCCTACGTATCCTCAGTATATTACAAAATATTGATTTATGCTTAATTTGTTAAGAAAACAAGCTTAACTGTTTCATTTCAACGATAACAGGCTTTTTCTGCTCTTGTTGCTGACGTTTTAGCTTGTACTCAAAACCGTTTACAAAGTAAAGTGGTGTGTATAAGACTTTCTGAAACTTCCATGCAAGTGTATCGCCTAACATTACTCTTGCAGGAATACCAAGTATTGAAACCTGAATGTATGCCATTTTGAAACAAGTTTCGTCAATGTCTGTTGCTTCAACAAAAAGCTGATGTTGATAGTTGTAACCCTGTTCTTTCAATGTTTCTGCAAATGCTATGATTATTCCGCCACTACCACAACAAGGCTCTGCTAATGTTACAAAGTCTTTCTCTGCAAGTTGATTTTCTATGTCCGTAAAATTTATCTGTGCCATAAGTTTACTAACATGATACGGTGTAAAGAACTGACCTTTTCTTGCATTACCAAAATTGTTTGCAGAAAACACTTGTCCTAAAAAGTCTTGATATTTTTCGTCAAGTGCTAAAACAATAAGAGCAAGCATTTGACTAAATTCATTTGCTTGCTCTTTTGTATATCTACCTACGATTTCTAAATATTGCCGTTCAAGTTGGTCGCTCCGATAAAACGGATGTGCTAACGATAATGTCGCTAATGACAGAAAATCGTCAAAAACTGTTGCAACCGACTTCGAGCGGTCTAAATTTTGCAACAATGAGTTAAATTCCTTTAAATAGTCCATACTTTTTACCTCTTTGTTTACGTGTGATACGACGTTAAATTCTGTTGAACTTTTAACAGTTTTATATAGTTTTATATTAACCACCCTAAAAAGTGTTCTCTGTGTTCAACGTGGATTTAGCTATTCTGAAAATTTAGTCAAAAAGTCTGATTTTACTATCTTTTTACCTAAATTTATAAAATTATTGTATTCAAGAAATTTCAAACGTACATATCTAAAACATAAGAATATTAAACATTGAGCTAATGCTAATTTTTGTAGTATCATGTTTATGCAACTTATAAGATAGGATTTGAATAATGGCATTTTTTGATAATAAACATAAAGATAGAATTAAACAGATTGAGCAACTATGGCAAAATCTGCATGCTTTAGAAGAATTAGCTAAGAAATATGGCATAAACGATATATTTCAAGATAATGGAGCTAAAATTCTTCAACAAATAATTTATATGAATATGCAAATTATTCCAGGTAGAGAGGGCAATGATTCTATCTCTGAAAGTGGTATTGAATGGGAAATGAAGTCCATAAATATTGAAACATCTGCCTCTGGTTTTAGCACAAATCATCATACTAATCAAACTATAATAGACAAATATAGAAAAGTACCTTGGTCTTTTGCTATATATCAAGGTTTACATCTTTTAGAAATTTATGTTCTTTCACCAAAAACATTGGAACCTATGTATAGGCATTGGGAAGATAAATTAAAAACAATGAGTCATTTGAATAACCCTAAAATACCAATTAAGTTTGTAAGAGAAAATGGTATAAGAATTTATCCTATTGATAAAACAAACCCAATTAACCCAGAAGAAGCAGTTGCTCAACTTCAATCAAGTCCGTTAAATCAATAAAGTTTTCATTTAGAATATTTGAATATACACAATCTAAATCTTTTGAATTTTCAATAAATCTAAAAGATGATGCAGCAACATAGTCTTTTGATAACTCAAAACTAAGCCATTTTCGTTTTAATTGTTCTGCTGCTTGACCTGTAGTATTACTACCACCAAATATATCTACTACTAAATCATTCTGTTCTGTTAAAAATTTAATGAAAAATTCAGGTAATGCTATTGGAAATCTAGCAGGATGTCCTTTTACATTCATTTCTTTACAATATTTTAAATATTTACTATTGCTTTCAGAATTTGGTATTTGCAACATATTTGGAGGTATAGCCCCACCATTATCTCTAGTCCAAGACGACATTCCTAGCACATGTCCAGATGGTCTTATTGTATTTTCTTGTTTTATAAATTCAGTTGGTTTTTCAAGAAGTTTTAGCATTCTGTCAGAATATGGTGTCAAAACTTTTGTAATATCCGCTTTGCATAGCTTTGGATTTTTGCATAACCACCAAACTGTATTAACCGAATTTTTTGCTCTGATTTTTCTTTTATTTACCCATTCAATAGGTGCTGGCAACGCAGAAGGATTATGCCAATAAAATGGCTGAGCTAATTCAAATCCAACTTCTTCACATAATTTTATGAGTAGTTTGAATTGATACAAACTATATGCTGGTTCACCCTTTTGATATGCACCACCTAAATCAATAACAAAACTACCTGTTTCTTTGAGTTTGTTATAAACAAGTTCTGCAAATTGACAAAACCAATCTATATAGTCAGATTGAGATTTATTACCATATTCTTTTTCTCTTTGCAATGCAAATGGCGGACTTGTCATAACTAAATCAATACTGTTATCATCAAGGTCTTGTAAACCAATTAACGAATCGGTACAAATACATTCCCCATATTTAGTTTTATATCCATATTTTTTCATTTGCACCTTCTTTTGCTAAAATTTATTATACATTAAATAAATATCAAAATCTTTATCATAAAGAATATTTACATAATGATATTTTTAATATAATAAAAATTTTTCACTATGTACATATCTATAACTCAACTATCTTTCCCAATAAATGATTTCATCTTCGTTACGTTCATTTATATAGCAAATAACATTTTCCTTTTTTATTTGCTTTTTACGAAGATTATAAACGAATGGCAAAGTTCTTCCGTTTGCCACTTCTAAAAACAATGTTTGTGGCATTTGAATGAATTTATTAGCAGTATTTTTATCAATAGACCAAGATATACCTTTATCTATTTCTGACGGTACGCTTGCTCCTCTGTATATTGTGATTT
Source organism: bacterium (assembly GCA_017478515.1). Lineage (GTDB taxonomy): Bacteria > Cyanobacteriota > Vampirovibrionia > Gastranaerophilales > Gastranaerophilaceae > UBA791. Next base: position 1,600 of record JAFVDH010000070.1, on the reverse strand, counting down.
TATTTGGCAAGTTCGCTAAGTAGTCTTTTTCTTTTTCTGTCATTATCATGTCTTTGTATTTTATGAAAAACTTTTTTATTTCATCAATATACATATAGTTACATTCTGCCATTGTCCAAGCCTGTCTGAATAAGAAAACTTTTTGGCTTTCATCTTTTATAAGATTTTGCATTAATAAAAAGACTTCTAATTTTTCAATATTCGAAAAATAAAACAAAATGTCATAATCACCTTGTTTAACTTTAGTTGCAATATTCTTATATAATACACTTTGCTTTATGATATTTTGTGCTAAAAATTCATCAACTTTATCCATAAAATTATCATACAATAAAAACAACCAAAAATCTTTAATTTCAATGCATTTTAGCTGTTGCAATCCCTGTAATTGCTTGATATAATTGAGTTTATGGAAGATTTAGAGTTAGACAAAGACAAATTAGACATCAAGAAATTGTATAGGCTTGTTGAAGATGTTTACAATTCAAGTGTAGTTGCAGAAGTATTCTGTGAGAATTTTCCAGAGATAGCAGAAATCGGTAACATTACTCCGCTTGTACGTATGATACATCAGAAAATTGACAAAGCTTATGCAATGCTAATTGATACAAAACCTGAAATCGTGTAGAAATCGGTAACACTCAGTAACATAATTGCGTGATAATCGGTTGTTTACTTCTTTGTCTTTTGTTACCTGTTACCAAAAATTTTAATGTATACCTATATTATCAGGTTAATCAGGATTAAACTAAAGTGCTCATTTATATATAAACATATTAAATTATCATAAAGTATTAACAGAATTTATCTGAATAACCTCACGTTAAACATATTAGTTACGTAAAATTTTGTTCCTAATTTGTTCCCACAAAACTAAAAAACAAAGTTTTATTGATGTGAAAAAATGTGAAAAATCATTTTCTCTTTTTGAGCCAAAATCAAGCATTTTTAAGAGTTTCATAAAACAATGTGAAATAACTCAAAATATGCTCTGTGGCTAGTTTAATCCCCTCATAACCCGGAGGTCGTTGGTTCAAATCCGGCTCCCGCAACCATTTGATATAAGTGGCTTTTAGCGAAATGTTAAAAGTCACTTTTTTACAGTTACTGTATTTTTATATAAAGACTATTTGTAAAAATTTTGTCAGAAAAGTAGTAGGTCAGGCATTGCCTGACGAAATTGGATACAGTTTTATAGGACAGTTGACTTCTGCTTTTTGAATGTTATTTTTCACCCCATCTGCGAGATTACTGTTCAAATGCGAATAGGGCGGCAACCGGCATGGTGTTTGAATTTTCAAGGTCGGAAGTTGGTTGATATCTGCTTTTTAAAAAGTCCGATTTGTGGAAAATGTGTCCGGTTTTGTCCTGCGGATGGACAAAAAATTTTTGAAAAGTGGCAACAAATCAAGCCACCAGCGAGTATAAGTTTACAGGACAAAACAGAAAAGGGGAACTAGCCTCAAAGCCCCTAAACGTAAAGAAAACTTTAAAATTTTAGGGTTTCAGAAAAGTCCGAAAAGTGGAAATTGTGTCCAACTTTGTCCTTTTAAAGACAGATTTTTAAGTCCAAATATGCCTGTATCCCTTATGTGTCTAG
>JAFVDH010000069.1 GCA_017478515.1 bacterium | reverse complement strand
CCTCAATTAATTGCAGGGCCTATTGTTCACCATAAAGAAATGATGCCTCAGTTTGCAAGATTAAGAAACAGATTGATAAATCACAAAAACATTGCAATAGGCTTATTTTTACTTGCTGTTGGGTTAACGAAAAAGGTATTACTTGCAGACTTTTTCTCACCTTTTGTACAGCAAACTTTTGATGTTATACCTCATTCTTTATCTTGTTTTGAATCATGGTGTGCTGCAATATCTTATACATTTCAATTATATTTCGATTTTTCCGGATACTGTGATATGGCAATGGGAGTCGGATATTTGTTTAACATCGTACTGCCTCAAAACTTTAATTCTCCGTATAAATGTACAAATATTCAAGATTTTTGGAGAAGATGGCACATGACTTTATCAAGATGGCTGAAAGATTATGTATATATTCCTCTTGGAGGAAACAGACATGGCAAATTTAACACATACAAAAATTTATTTTTAACATTTTTGATTGGGGGTATCTGGCATGGTGCAAACTGGACTTTCGTTTTATGGGGTGCTTTACACGGTTTAGCTTCATGTATTCACAGATTTTTCGCACAATTTGAATGGAAATTTAACAAATATTTTGCAACCTTGTTTATGTTTTTATTTATTAATATTACATGGGTACCTTTTAGAGCAACTACAATACACAAAGCCTTAGATATTTATAAATCAATGATTGGTTTAAATGGTTTTGAACCTATTGTTATAAATAAATTAAGATTTGCTTTTGAAAATAATGATTTAAAACTAAGTTTCTTTTTGATTATTCCTGCAATAATAATCGTATTTTGCATACCGAATTCTGTCGAATTAGCCAAAAAATTCAGACCAAACTGGATATATACACTATGTACATTTTTGATGTTAACGGCATCTGTTATAACAATAAATAGAGTTTCTGAATTTTTATATTTTCAATTCTAGGAGAATAAATGAACAAAAAAATATTGATAATAAGATTAAGTGCTTTAGGCGATGTAATGTTTACCATTCCTCTGGCAAATGTTTTAAAAGATAACGGCTATGAAGTTTCATGGCTAGTGTCAGAAAAAGGTTATCAAATTTTAAAAGACAATCCTTGCGTTGATAAAGTAATTTTTGTTCCGATAGAAAAATGGAAGAAATGCAAAAATAAAATCAAAAACTTTAAAGAATATCTGGAAATCATAAAACAGCTAAGAGCAGAAAATTTTGATATAGCAATAGATAATCAAATGCTTTGGAAAAGTTTTAGGTTTACAAGATTTTGCGGGGCAAAACGCAGACTTATCGCAAAAGATGCAAGAGAATTTTCTCAATTAGGAGGAAACGAAATTATTCCTGCGATAAAAGAGGGTTATAAATTACATGTCGTAAAAACATATCTAAAATATGCACAATACTTAGGACTTAATACAGATAATATAAAAATTACACTTCCTCCTTTAAAAGAAGAACTTAAAATAAACGCGGAAGAATTACTGTCAGAAACAGACAAAAACAAAAAAACCGTTATAATCTGTCCTGCAACAACTTGGAAAGACAAACACTGGGATAAAGATAATTTTAAAGCTGTTGTTGAAAGTTTAAAAGATAAAGTGAATATTGTTTTTACAGGAATGGAAAAAGACAATGATTTAATCGAATATATTTCAAACGGTATCGGTATAAATCTTGCGGGAAAAACTTCTCAGGAAGAATTGCGGGCAATATTTGAAAAAGCAGATTTAGTAATCTCGCTTGATAGCGGAAGTACACATCTTGCCTGGGCAACGCAAAAGCCAAAAATAATTTCAATATACTGTGCTACTCCAAAATCTTTCTATGCCCCTATAGGTGATGAAAATAAATATATTGCTATTCAGAGCGAAAATTGTATACCTTGCCATAAAAGAAAATGCCCATTGAAGGGTAAAGATAAAAATAAATGTACACTTTCTCCAAATCCTGAAAAAGTTTTGGAACAGGTAAATAAATTACTTGGATTTTAAAATTTTTATTAATTCAAAAGTGAAATCATTATATATCTTTTGAGCTTCGGGTCTTCTTCTCGTTTTAAAGTCACCGGCCCAATTCATTCCGTCTTTTATAATTTTGTATTCGACAAAGAATTTGTTATGATTTATCACATACAAATTCTCCATTTCACAAGTATTTTCAGTGCCGGATTGATTTAACAAAATTACATCAAACTCCGTTTTATCCATATACTTGTTTAAAACAGAAATCAATCTAACAAGTTGATTTTCACTAATAACAAGAGGTGTCGCAATTAAAAGATACTTATGAAAATTTTTATCATTAAAATAATTGTACAAATTTTGAATTCTTGCATCATATCTTTTTACAAAATCAGATTGCGAAAGCTCACCATCATGACAAAAATCCGCACACAATTTAGCACTTAAATAAGTTTCACCTTTATATTTATCAATATGGTGGTGAATATCATCATAAAACCCGTTAAAATTACCCTCTAAAAGATTTAGAATAACCTCAAAATCATTTATCTTTACAAAATCAAAAGGACAACTCTTTTCACCCTGAATTTTTGACGGTTTAAATTTATTAAAAGTTGTTACCAATCTTGAAAAACAATATGTCCCCATAGGAATAATTTTATAAGGTCTTTTTATCGTTTTCCTTGCAAAATAAAACATCAAATCATAAAATTTATTTTTAAAAACGTAAGAATATCCGCTTTTACGATACTTTATACGCTTACCAAAAATCGTTATTAAAGCGTAAATATTATCTGAAACAGTATCAACCGAAAGAATATTCATAAATCATACCTTTAAAAAATATCAAAATTATAATGTTTAACTTAAATATTATCATGCAAAACATTATAAATCAATAAAAGTTTAAAGTTTTACACTATTAAAACAAAATCTGTTTTAGAGATAATTTATTTAGAGGGCAAAAGATTTGCAAATAAAGAAATTAATCGGAAAAAGAATTCAGGAAATACGAAAGAAAAAGAAAATAACACAAGATTCTCTTGCGGAGCTAATCGGAGTTGAAACTCCAAGCATAAGCAATATAGAAACAGGCAAATATTTTCCGTCAGCAGAAAATTTAGATAAAATATTAGAAATATTAAAAATAGAACCGCATGAATTATTTTTATGTGAATATAATGAAGATTCAAAAATATTAATAGAAGAAATGACAAATTCTATGAATAAAAATAAAAAACTAACAGAGTTGATGTATAAATTTTATTTATCGATAAAAAACGATTTTTAATTATTTTTTGAGTTTAAAAATTAAAACAGCATTGAATAGGTAATATCTTTTTTCAAATTGATTTTCTTTTACAGTAAATAAAGTTAATCCGCACGAAACAAGTTTAAAAGTTCGAGGAAGATTTTTTTTATCAAAAATTTTTATATTATGTTGTGTTGCATAATTAAGCACATTAATTCTTGCTAAATTCTTGTCCTGAACTCTTTGTAGTGATGGTCTGGATTTAACTATTGATGTAGGATTTATAAAGTAATAATAACAAGTATCAGGAACAGATACTATATTTTTACATTCGTTTAAAGCTCTCAGGGTAAACAAACCGTCCTCATAGTCTTTTCCCTCTAAAAAATCTAAACCTTTGTCAAAAAGAGTTCTTCTGTATAATTTGTTCCAAACTCCTCTGTGTGAATTATATCTTGCAAGTTCCAGTTTTTCATCAATATTTTCTGCGACTTCAATATCTTTTAAATGTAATCTTATTTTATGTTTTTTTTCATTTTTTCTGACAACTTCGCAGAAAGAAATATCACAATTATACTTTTCTATTGCATTATAAAGTTTTTCCAGAAAATCAACATCAACCCAGTCATCATCATCAATAAAACTTATAAAATCTCCCGTAGAATTCTTTAGCCCTGTGTTTCTTGCAGCCGCCAAACCTCCGTTTTTCTTATCAACAAGTTTTATTCGGCTATCCTTTTTTTCATATTCTTTGCATACCGAAAGCGAATTATCCGTGGATTCGTCGTTTACAAGAATTATTTCAATATCCTTAAATGTTTGATTAATAATACTATCCAAACATCTCGGAATATATTTTTCGGCATTATATATCGGAACAATTACACTAATCTTTGGCATTAAACACCTCAACTTTTCTGTATTTGCACGATAAAAACGGAAAATCAAAAATCTTTACGTTAATTTTTTGCATCAAACGCCTCGACTTTCGGATATTTTGTAACTTGCAAAATCGGAACAGCATTAAACAAAAGATATGTTTTTGTATATCGAAATTGCTCTACCACAAGCAAACCAAATAAATATTTTTTATAAATTTTTTCTTCTACTAACATAAGTTACAGCCTTTAAATTTTTATTTTAAACTTATATACCAAGTGTAAAAATCTCTTATACCCTGTTCAAGGTCGATTTTCGGAGTCCAGCCGAGTTCTTTAATATGCGTTGCATCCATTAATTTTCGAGGAGTACCGTTAGGCTTTGTCTTGTCATAAACAATTTCTCCGTCGTACTCAACAACCCTCTTAACTATCTCAAACAAATCTTTCAGCTGAATATCATCACCTTTTGTAATATTAACAAGTTCGCCAACTTCATCATAATCTTTATTCATTAACAAATAAACGCAAGCGTCGGCAAGGTCATCAGAACACATCATTTCCCTATAAACGGAACCATCACCCCAAAGAACAACTTTATCCCTGTGTGCACCTATTTGATTTAGAATTTCTTCTATGTTGTTATCGTTAACCTTTTCATCCAAGCCCCAGCCAAGTTTATATCTTGCAATATCTTTTTTTATAGCCTCAAAATCATTATTTCTCAGCAATTTAGCCAAATGAAATCTACGTAAAATCATAGGTAAAAGATGAGCGGTTTCCATATTAAAATTATCCCCGATACCATATTGATTTGTCGGCATTGCGGAAATAAAGTTTGTACCATACTGCTGGTTATAATAGCGACACAATTTTATTATCGAAATTTTTGCAAGAGCGTAAGCCTCATTTGTTTTTTCAAGTTCCGAAGTTAAAAGGCAGTCTTCTTTCATCGGCTGTGGTGCTAATCTCGGATATATGCATGAAGAGCCAAGATTTAACAGCTTTTTAACACCATATTTGTAAGATGCGTGGACAACATTCGTCCCAATCATAAGATTTTGATAAATAAATTCGGCAGGATAGGTCGAATTTGCCATAATTCCGCCAACTTTAGCCGCCGCTAAAATTACATATTCAGGACGTTCTTTTTCAAAAAATTCTTCTACCTGAGCCTGATTACACAAATCCAATTCACTATGTGAACGGGTAATTATATTCGTAAAACCCTCTTTTTGTAATCGTCTGTAAATTGCACTTCCGACCAAACCACGATGTCCTGTTAAAAAAATCTTTGACATTTTTTCCATATTACGCATGCCTCTTTTTATTTATAATGGCGGTCGCTGCATAGCAGCGACCGCCAAACCCATCATTTTTCTCTAAACCTCTTGAGGAACTAATACTTCGTATCCGCTTTCTCTCAAAGTTTTTTCTTTTTTAGCAAGTTCAAGGTCGTTTTCAACCATTTCTTTTACTAATGCTCTTAAGTCATAAGTAGGTTTCCAGCCCAATTCAGTTCTTGCTTTTGTGCTGTCACCCAAAAGTAAATCAACTTCAGCAGGACGGAAGTATCGAGGATCAACTTCAATTAAAGTTTTGCCTGTTGCTTTATCAATACCTTTTTCTTCAACGCCCTCTCCTACAAATTCAAGGTCAATACCCAATTCTTCAAAAGTCATTCTGCAAAAATCACGAATTGACGTTGTAACACCTGTTGCAAGAACATAATTATCAGGGCGGTCTTGTTGAAGAATTCTCCACATACCCTCAACGTAATCTTTTGCATGTCCCCAGTCACGTTTAGAATCAAGGTTTCCCAAATAAAGTTTATCTTGCAAACCTACTTTTATTTTAGTTGCAGCCATAGTAATTTTACGAGTTACAAAAGTTTCACCACGTCTTGGTGATTCGTGGTTAAACAAAATTCCGTTCGACGCAAACATTCCAAAACTTTCTCTGTAGTTAACGCAAATCCAGTATGCGTACAACTTAGCAACCGCATAAGGAGAACGTGGATAAAACGGTGTTGTTTCTTTTTGTATAGGTTCTTGGATTAAACCGTATAATTCTGATGTTGAAGCTTGATAGAATTTTGTTTTCTTTTCCAATTTGTTCATTCTTATTGCTTCTAAAAGTCTTAATGTACCTAAAGCATCGCAATCTGCTGTATATTCTGGACAATCCCAAGATACTTTTACATGTGATTGTGCAGCCAAATTATAAATTTCGTCAGGCTCAATATCGTGAACTAATCTTGTTAAATTTGATGAATCCGATAAATCTCCGTAATGAAGAATGAATTTTGAGTCTTTATTGTGAATATCTTGATATAAGTGGTCAATTCTTGAGGTGTTAAAAGAAGAGGAACGTCTTTTTATACCATGAACTTCATAACCTTTATCCAATAATAATTCTGCAAGATAAGAACCATCCTGACCCGTAATACCTGTAATTAAGGCTTTTTTCATTAATTTCTCCTTATTTAAATCCCTTGATATAAGAATATCATAGCATAAAAATAATTTTGTGTTAGTATGTTTATAGCCCAAGGATAACCAATGCGGCATTCGCTTTTTACGACAAAACATAAGGAACGGTCAATGACAGAGTCAGAAATACTAATGGATAAAACAGATGATTTAAAACCAAAAGCTTTAAAATACCCGGTATACCAACCGAGTTTAACAGGTAATGAAAAGAAATATGTAAACGAATGTCTTGATTCGACATGGATATCTTCAAAAGGAAAGTTTTTGGGAGAATTTGAAGAGAAATTTGCGAAATTTATCGGAACAGATTATGCAACAAGCGTTTGCAACGGAACGGTTGCTGTACATCTTGCTCTTTTAGCACTTGGAATTGGAGAGGGAGATGAAGTTATAGTTCCGACATTCACATACATTGCATCAGCAAATCCTGTGCTTGTCGTTAACGCTAAACCTGTTTTTGTAGACAGCCTTGAAGACACATGGCAAATGAGCCCTAAAGATATCGAAGCAAAAATAACCGAAAAAACAAAAGCGATTATCGTCGTTCATTTATATGGTCATCCTTGTGATATGGACGAAATAATGAGAATTGCAAAAGAACACGATTTATACGTTATAGAAGATTGTGCAGAGGCAATAGGTACAAAATACAAAGGTCAAACAGTAGGCAGTTTTGGAGATATCGGCTGTTTTTCATTCTTCGGAAACAAAACAATGACCTGCGGTGAGGGAGGTATGGTTGTAACAAGCGATGCAACTCTTGCTGACAGACTCAGACGTTATAAAAATCAGGGTAATGCAAAATATCGTGAATATTGGAATGATATTTTAGGTTTTAATTACAGAATGACTAATATTCAAGCAGCAATAGGGTTAGCACAGCTTGAACAGGTTGAACATTTTATAAATAAAAAAAGACAAATCGCTAACTGGTATATGGAAAAACTAAAGGATTTACCTCTGGAATTTAATAAAGAGGGTGAAAATATGTTCCATACATATTGGATGGTTTCATGTCTTGTAGAAAAAGCCGGTATGAGAGATAAATTAAGAGAATATCTTAAAATTAACGGAATAGAAACGAGACCTACTTTTTATCCTATTCACACAATGCCTGTTTATGTTCACGAATTTTCTAAGCATAAAGTTGCGGAAAATATTGCACTAAGAGGAATGAATTTGCCGTCTTATCCTGCACTGGAACATGATGATGTTATAGAAATTTGTTCTGTAATAAGAAAATTTTTTGAGGAAAAATAAATGAATAACAAAAAAATAAATGTTGGAATTGCAGCTGCCGATTTTATGACCTGGAACGGAGGAGTTGATTTTTTAAAGGATATTATTCTTGGTCTTGAAGCAGTTGCGGATGAGTTTAATTTTGAATTGTATCTGCTTGAAGCCCCTAACAAAGATTACAGAAATTACAAAGGGCTAAAAAGAATATTCAAAAAATTTCAAAGCAATTACTTTACACCCATTAAAAAACATGACGAAAATAAAGATTTTAAGGAGTTTAAAAAGCTTAAATTCATTTCGTTTTCGCCAAATAAATTAAAACAGGTTATAAAAAAATACAAAATAGACGTAATTGTGCCATGTTTACCGACGAAATATTTAGAACTTGATATTCCGACCATCGGATATTTGTACGACTGTCAATGCAAATATTATCCCGAATTTTTCTCTAAAAAAGTTATTAAAAAGACCGAAAAATTTTTCAAAAAAAATCTTGATACAGGTAAAAGAATAGTTGTAAATTCGCACGATACCAAAAAGGATATTTTAAAATTTTATAAGGCTAAAGACGAAAATATTTTAGTTCTGCCATTTTCACCCAAAATTAATGAACGATATCTTGAAGATTATTCGGAAGAGATAAAAAAATATAATTTGCCGAAAAAATATTTTATGATTTCAAACCAATTCTGGAAACATAAAAATCACAAAACAGCTTTTGAAGCAATCTCTAAACTTGTAAAAGAAGACTTATACAAAGATGTTCAGCTTATATGCACAGGGCCGATGGAAGATGACCGAGCACCTGAACATATAAAAGAATTAAAGGAATTTATAAAAAATAATCAGCTTGAAAATACAATAAGATGCCTTGGAATGATACCAAAAGCAGAACAATTGGAAATAATGAAACACGCACAAGCCCTTATTCAGCCAACCTTATTTGAAGGAGACCCCGGTGCGGGAGCAGGTTGGAGTGCTATATCATTAGGAGTTCCTTGTATTTTTTCGGATATTTCAGTTAATTTAGAAATCCAAGGACATCCGCTTGTTACATACTTTAAAGCACTTGACGTAGACGATCTTACAGAAAAGATGAAAGAGGCCCTCTCAAAAAAAAGAATTTATCCTTCAAAAGAAGAATTGTTGAAAAACTCTAACGATAATATTCACAAATTAGGAACTTTTGTCGCACAAGCAATTAGTAAAGAACTTGCAAAATAGGTTAATTGTCCCCTTTTGATTTTTCGTAAAATTCAGTAAGTTCAGCGATAATTTTGCGAGCCGCATCAGGTTCGTATTCCCAATACTTAGACTCTAAAATCTTTTGTCGGGTTTCTTCATTAAACCGATATTTAATAATTTTTGCTGGAGAACCTGCAACAACAGCAAAAGGCGGAACATCTTTATTTACAAAAGAATTTGCACCGACAACAGCACCAACTCCGATTTTAACCCCTCTACGAATAATTGAACAAACACCAATCCATACATCCGGCCCTATTTCACAAGGCATTTTTGTTAAATCACCATAATTTGCAGAACTTTTTGCTAAGTGACCTGACGTTGAAATTTCTTCTAAATCGTGTTCTCCTGCACCTATCGTCACAAAATCCGCTATTGATGCATATCTTCCTATTTTTGCTTTTGTAACCTGAACATATTCCATTATTCGGGCATAGTCGCCTATTTCAGTATTTGAATCAATTTGAGTATATTTTCCTACGTGAATTTTCTTATCTATAGCAAAAAATCTTACAGGTTTTCCTCTGAATTTATCTATTATTTTTTGAACTAAACTTGTTCCCATTGTCTTACCTATCTTTTTACTTATTATCCAAAATTATCCAATTATTAGGTATAATATCAACATTTTCATTTGTTGTATCAACCTCTTTCATCCACCATTTCGGGGCAACGACTGTTTTATTTTCATTTTCATTAAGCCAAGCTCCCCACCAGGAAAAACTGCTGTTTGCAATTATGTTATGCCTACAATTTCTCATCAGCTCCAAATCAAAATAACCTTGTTTAGAAGAATTTATATCAGCATAAACCGTCTCACAATCAAATTTTACGTTATTTCTCACCCAATTAATATCATCAGAAAAAATAAACAGAGTAATCGGCTCATCAAGCACGTTTGCAATAGTTTTAGCCGCATTTTTATAATATTCTTCCGAACAGCTTCCGTACTTATCTGCAACACGTTTTTTCGTATAATCTCCACGGCGAAAATGCATTGAAACAGAATTCGTTGATTTAATTTTTTCAAGCATATCAAGGTTTTCTTGATTTAATTTTTCATTAAGCGAAAAATCTTTCAACAAAACATCTCTTATATCCTTAAAATATTTTTCACTTTGAAAAAAGCCCTTAAAATAAGCAGGGTAAGAGGTTTCCTGCAAACTGTTTTGAAAAGTACAGAAAAATTTTTCCTCAACAGTCGGCAGGCTATCAAAATTTAATGCCGTAAGTTTATTTCTCAAATTTCTAAACGGAATAATTTTTCTTAAAACCTTGTAAGACAAAGGTTTTTTAACAGTTTTTATATATTCTTTTAATTTAAAACAGCCTAATTTTAAGGTTTCTTCGCTGTCATCAAAAGTCACATCAAAATCCGACTTTTCACTCAAAGCCCGTCCGAATGCCCATTCAAACATTTGGTTAGCTAATCTTCCGTTTAATTTTACTATAGATTTTTCAGTCATACCTTTTTGCAGTTTCAAATTTAATTATAGAATTTATCAGGATTAATTATACCATAAATTTCTTTTCAAAAAACAAATAAAATATTACCAAAAGCGAATGATAAAACAAATCTGAGAATTTGACGATAACAAATTTTTATTATAGAATTAACGCATAAATTTAATATATTAAATAAAGAGGACAAGAAAATGGGAATAAAAGTAGGAATAGTAGGCTGCGGAGTAATCGGCGGAGTAATGAAAAAGTGGCTGGAAGAAAATAACCCCGATTGTTCATTCTTAATCTCAGACCCGCCAAAAGGTTATAATGACGATTTATCGCAAGCAGATATTATATTTATAAGCTTGCATATTCCTACAGAAGAAGACGGAACACAAGATTTGACATTATTAAAATCAATAATAAAAAATCTTCCGGATAAGCCAATCTTTATAAGAACAACAATGTTACCCGGAACTTGCGACAAATTAAGCGAAGAATTTAACAAAAAAGTTTACTTCATGCCTGAATTTTTGACAGAAAGAACAGCATACGAAGATTTTTGCCGCCAGCCAATGATTTTTTCGGGAGAAACAGAACTTTTAAAATCAATATTTAAGGGAAAACCTTTCATAGAAATGAACAACCTTGAGGCAGAAATAACAAAATATTCTCACAACGTATTCGGAGCAGTAAAAGTAACCTACTTTAACGGAATATATGAACTTTGCCAAAAATACGGATGTGATTACGAAAATGTAAAATCAGGAACGTTAATAAGCGGATATATAAATGAACCTCATACTGCAGTTCCCGGGCCTGACGGCAAATTCGGTTACGGCGGAAAATGTTTTCCAAAAGACGTTAACGCTTTTACGGAATTTGTTAAGGGCAGTAAACTGTATGATATGCTCGCAGTTGTGAAAAAATCTAACGAAGAATATAGAAAGTAATTGATTTATGCCAAAAGTTTCTATCATAATTCCCTGCTATAATTGCGGACAATACCTGGATGAACTTATAACATCATTAAAAAATCAAACTCTGACAGATATAGAAATAATATTTGTTGATGACGGTTCAAGCGATAATTCTCAGGAAATAATCCAAAAATATGCCGTAGAAGATAATCGAATAAAATATATTTATCAGGAAAATCAGGGCGGAGGAATAGCAAGAAATACAGGTATAGCAAATGCTCAAAGCCCATACGTTATTTGCATAGATGCAGACGATATGTATGAAAAAGATATGGCTGAAATGCTATACAACAGAGCTATTGAAACTGATGCCGACATAACAATCTGCAAATATAAAACCTGGAATATGACTACTAACAGAATTTCAGGAAACAAAGGCATAAATTTAAAACCTGAAATGATAAATCAGGTATTTTCGTCCGATTCCGTTAAAAATATTCTGCAAATTTCAAACCCGGGGCCTTGCAATAAATTATACAAAATAGATTTTATAAAACAAAACAACTTAAAATACTCAGGCACACGAATAATTAATGATTTGAAATTCGGAATGCTTGCACTCTGCCTTGCAAAAAAAATCGCAATTGTAGACAAAGATTTGTCAACTTACAGATATCAAGGCAATTGCTCAAGTTCAAAAAACAGAGAAAAGAAACTTGCATGTTCACTGCAGGTATTCAAAGAAATATACAACGAATTTGCAGAAAGAAATCTCTATGATAAATTTGAAACAACCTACATATCAAAAATTATTGAAAGTATCAAATACGAAATTTCATTCCCTGTTCCCGAAACAGTTTTAGACAATATTCAGCAATTTTTTGAGGAGACTCCGTTTGACAAATTAAAAAAACAGGATTTAGAAAACCTTTTTGACACTAAAAGAACTAAAAAACACATTATTGAATACACCTTTTTAACAATTATAACTTTAGGTTTAAATTTCACCCTAAAACATAAACTTAAAAATTACAAATATTCGTTGAATAATTTAAAATATATTTTAAGAGCAAAAAAATAATTTGTGTTTAACGTTAATAGACTACAATATAAAATCACTATAAGCTTTATTAATTTCTTCCTGAGCAATACCAATATAACGCAGAGTTATTTCAGGGGTTGAATGATTAAAAATTTTTTGCAGCAGAGCTACATCTTTGTATTTTTTGTAAAAAAAAATCCGAAAGTTTTTCTCATCGTATGAGTACCAATGTTAGAATTGATACCGATATCACTGCACGCAGAATTCAAAAACCTATACACCTGCGAACGGTTTAAACGTTTATTAAATCTGCCGATAAATAAAGGTTCTTCAGGATTTTTGTTTTTAACATAAGAATTTATCAATCGTCTTAATTTTTCATTTAGCGGGAATTTTTTGTACTTTCCTGTTTTCTTCTCTCTGATTTCGACAAAGTTTTTATTCAAAACATCCGAAACATTTAACCCGAGAATATCAGACACCCTTAAACCTGTATTTATTCCGAATACAAAAATCAAACAATTTCTTTTGTTTTTCTTTCTTAAATACTGTTCAAGAGCACGAATTTCGGATTTACTGCGAATTGGTTCTACTAAATTTTTCATACTGGCCTCTCTTTCTTTTATTTAGAACAAACTAAACTTATAACAAAAGTAGAGACATTAATAACAGGAATAATGCAAAATTTCGCAACTTAGCAATAACAATAAAAGTCAGATAATTATATACGAATTTACACAAAGAGTTGTAAATACTGCACCAAAATATTGATTATGGTG
>JAFVDH010000068.1 GCA_017478515.1 bacterium | reverse complement strand
CGGAGCAAATGTTCCTTGCAGGGTGGATATTGAAGCATATCACTTTTGTATTGATAAATACGGCAGAATTTATAAAGGAAATCATAAGCCGGAAGATAATCTAAACTGTCAAGACGGTAATTATGCAAAACATTGCGGCGGCGGCAATACAGGCTGCATTGGAATATCTGTTTGCGGAATGGCAGGATTTGACCTTAAAAATAAGAAAACAAATTATCCATTAACACAAAACCAGATTGAAGCAATGGTTTGTTTAGTAGGTTATTTAAGCAACTATTACGGTATTCCTATCAATGAAAAATCAGTTTTCACCCATTATGAGTTCGACCAAAAGCAGCGAAAGCGACAGGGAAAAATTGATATTACTTATTTGCACTACTTACCGACTTTATCCATTGATGAAGTCGGTTCTTATTTTAGAACTAAAGCAAATTGGTACAAACAAAAAATCAAAGAAGGTAAATACAAATTTGAAAAGAAAGGGGATTTTTATGAATTTGATTACATTGATTAGAAATTGGAAAGATTTAAGCACAATATGGGCGATTATTCAGCCTTTTATTGTCAGATTGGCACAAAAGCAAGTTCCGACTACAATCACAAAATTGTATGAAAATCTTGCAAAATATACGCAACCTGCGATAGACAGTTTGTTTAAATTGAAAGAAAAAATCAAAGTATCGCCAAGCGAGCTTGATGATTATTGTTTTGAGCAGGGAGTTACTGCGATTGAAACATTTGCACATTACCTTTTAGGTATTGTGGATGAATTGAAAAAATAGTTATTGGTAAAAATTGAGGAGTAGGCTTGGAAGTACATATATTGTGCTTTCTTGCCTACTTTTTTTGTGACAAGGAGCAGAAAATGAACAAATACATAAATAAAGAAAACGCATATATTATCGCTTGCGTGATATTCACTCTTATTCAGATGAATTATTTTGCAACAAAGTTAGACGTTGCAAATTTGAAGATTGAACTTATGGAATATTCGCAAAAGCAAATAGAAATGACAGAAAGCAAGTTAGATAAAAAGTTAGATGCACTCTCTAAAAAGATTGATGAATTGATAAAGAGCAAATAAATGGCAAAATATACCTTATTAGAAAAGCAGCAGGAATTTTTTAATATTCCTCATAATAATTCGCTTGATGTTGTAATTTATCAAGGCGGCTACGGTTCGGGTAAAACTTGGTGCGGTTCACTTTTAGGAATTATGCTTGCAAGAAAATATCCAGGATGTCGTGGTTTGGTTTGTGCAAAAGAATATGTTTTAGTGCGTGATACAACATTAGAATCATACTTTTCACATCTTGAAACTATGGGTTATATTGCAGGAAAACACTATACTTTCAATAAAATTGAAAAGAAAATGACATTTGCTAACGGCTCTGAAATTCTTTTCAAAGGTGTTGATAATCCCGAAAAAATCAAGTCTTTAAACTTGCATTGGGCAGAAATTGAAGAAGCATCACAAATATCTGATAGTGCTTTTAAGCAGTTAATTGGTCGTTTGAGAAATACGAATATTAAACCGTCTTGGCAGAATTTTAGATATAGATTATTCGGGCATACTAACCCACAAGCAAATAAAGGTTGGATTTATAAAAGGTTTGTTGAATCTAAAAAAGAGAATTACAGACTTATTATTGCTCCGACATCTAATAATATTTACTTGCCGGAACATTACCTTGAATCTATGAAGGAAGATTTTGATCCGGAGTATTATCGAATAAATG
>JAFVDH010000067.1 GCA_017478515.1 bacterium | reverse complement strand
TTTGTTACAAACAGAAATAGAGGGCTGAAACGCAGTAGTGACGTGACGCAAATCATGAAAAACGGCTATACATCATGATTTTGACTAAAAAAGGGGCTAAAGAATATAGATATATATACCGATAAGATAAATGTAAGGGAAACAAGAAAGGTACAAAATGGGATTATCAGCAGGACAAGCAAGATATTTATTCATCTCAGATCGTATCAACACGGTACAAGGTGCCCTTATGATAAATTCTGCAAGACAAATGAGATTAGCAGATGAAGCAAGCGATATAGCAGAAGCAAAAGATGCAGCATTAAATTGCACACACTATGAATTCAATGGAAATGATAGATTTGACTATGATTCATTCATGGGTGAAGATGCAATGAATGCAGGCAAAGGATTATATTTCTTATTAACAAATGACGGAAACAACAGAGTAGTATTAAACAGCACATACGCAAGAGGTATGGAAGCTGCAAAAATAGACGAAAAAGGCGGACAAGAAACAGCAGAAGCATTATATGCATTTATGAACGCAGTAGTTGGAGCTCCTGATAAGAACTCAGGTGCAAAAGACTGGAACGAAGTAAAAACAGGTATTAAAACAGTATCAGCAGAAGAAGTAGCAGAATGGACAGCAAATAAAGAAGCAGCATTAAAACAAGCAGTAAGTACATTTGATACTACATACGGTAAAGAAGCTCCTATACAAGGTACAGTTAAATTGGGTAAAGCTAATTTAACAGGTGGTTCTAATCCTCTTACTGAAAACTATGCTAAAAAGACAAATAATGATATTGATGATATAAACAATATTACTTGGGAACAAATTGCAAATGGTCAATCTACAGTTTTATCTTTAGGTAGCAAAAACCATCATGCTGGTTCTAGTTGGGCAAATGAATTATTAAGTAAAGTTAATACTATAATTTCTAATTTGGGTCAAACAGTTAAAAATGCTATACCTTCAATTGATACAAATAAATTAAATCAAGCAGTTCAAAACACTCAAGAATATTATAAACAACAAGGTTTTAATATTACTAACATTAGAAGCAATTATGAAAAAAATATTGATGCTGCTAAAGATAAAGCTCAAATAACATGCTCAGATTTTAAAAATGGTGGAGGAGCTGGTTCTAAATGGGCTGCAATAGATTTAAAACCATTATTTAATTATTTCAAACAACAATTACAATCTATAGCCGGTATTAATATTGGTACTGAAAAATGCAAAAATGAAGCAGGAAAAACATACGAAGAATGGACTGCTGCATACAATGCATTATCACAAGAAGTTAAAAACTATAGAAGTAATGGTACAGTACCAACAATGCCAATTCAACTTGTAAGTGTTAAAGATGATGCTAAAACAAAATTAGCAAACTATGAACAAATCTTCAGCAAAGCATGCCAAAACGGTTGGAAAGAAGATGGCCAATTAGACCAAGCAAACTTAACAGCAAAATTAGCAAATAACCAATACTTAATCAATCACGACAACGTAACAGAAACAGCAAAAACATCAAAAGATTTCTGTAATGTATACACAAATGATAGAGATGCAGTAGTATCATACTACAACGCAAAAGAACAAAAATTAAAAAGCCAAGAAAAGAAATTAGAAGTAGAACAAACATCATTACAAACAGAAGAAGCATCAGTAAAATCAATCATCGACAAAAACATTGAAAGAGGCTTCAACTTATTCGGTTAATACGGATAATAGACCCTGAAATAAATTCAGGGTGACAAGATTTTATGCTGTCATGCTGAACTGGTTTCAGCATCAGATTATCTTTACATCAAAAAAATTTTCTATAGTTTCTGCCTCTGAGCGATAATAGACCCTGAAATAAATTCAGGGTGACAAGATTTTATGCTGTTATGCTGAACTGGTTTCAGCATCAGACCATTTTTGCATTAAAAATTTTTCTACAGTTGAGGTGAAACCCCAACCTACGGCTTATTTATATGATAATTAATCCCTCTTTATTGTATGCTAGAGAGGTGGTTTATTATAAGTTTATTTATTTACCAATGAAATTCATTCGGTACAGGGTCATATCCTCCCTCATGCAAGGGATGGCATTTTGAAATTCGTTTTATTCCCAGCCATAGGCCTTTTATTACTCCGAATTTTTCTACTGACTGACGGGTGTATTCGGAACATGTCGGAGTAAATCTGCATACGGGTGGCGTTAATTTTGAAATCTTTTGATATATTTTAATTAGATATAATATTATTTTTTTCATTTATATTTTTAAACTCTTTATTTTAACAGTTCATTCTTTAGCCGGTTACGTATTGTTCCTGATTATAGCTTTCTCCTATTGTATCTACGGCCTCAACTTTGATATCTGTTATCAATTCTGAATAAGAAATTACTACAATTGTAGGGATGTGTCTTTCTAGTAATTGATATAATGGAAGTCTTATTCTAGGAGAGCACAAGATTACAGGCTGTTTTCCGATATTTTGGTGTGCGGTCATCAGTGTTGTGGCTGTGCTTTCGATTAATTCTTGCACCTGCATTGGATTTAGCAGGAACATTGTTCCAAGTTCGGTTCTTTGACAGCTGTCGTCCAAGACTTTTTCCCAATCAGGAGAAAGCGTTAGGGCATAAAGAACTTTGTCTTCCTGAACATTTGTTAAGCATATTTGACGTCCCAAGGCCGCTCTTAAACGTTCTGACAAAATATCAGGTTCTTTTGAAAATCTTGCATAATCGCAAAGCCGTTCAAATATAAATATAATATCTTTTATGGAAACTTTTTCTCTAATTAAGTTTACAAAGATTTTTCTTAAGTCACTGGTTGAAATAATTGTCGGTACAAGGTCGTTAACAAGTGTTGGGTCTTGTGAACGAACAAGTTCCATAAGTTTCAAGACATCTGTTTTTGTCATAACGTCGTCAACGTGTTTTCTTGCAACTTCTTGTAAGTGAGTTACCACTACGTCTGTTGCATCAACTGCTGTAATAGCTTTAGTTGATTTTGCATCTGCTTCCGAAATCCAATAAGCTTGTGTTTGGTATGTAGGGTCAACTCCGACGATTGCATCTTCAGGCACTGATGATTTTACAGAATCCCATTGGTCTGCAATAACCATGTATTTACCAGGATATACAAATCCTGTCGCAACAGTATTTCCACGAATTGCAATTAAGTATTCGTTTGCTTCCAGTGCTGATGAGTCCATAATTCTTATGTTTGGTAAGATGTATCCTAATTCATCGGTAACTCTTTGTCTTAATGCGGCAATTTTGGCTAATAATTGACCTTCCTGGTCAGGGTCTGCTATTACAAGCAAGCCTGCACCAACCTGTAGTGAAAGTACGTCTACACCTAGTCTTTCGTACATTCTGTTCGGATTTACCAGGTCTTGCATGTTTTGACGAACGCTTTCTAATTGTCCCAATTGAGATTGTACATCAGCATTAACAAGTACTGAAAATCCTGCAAGTACAAGCAATATCGTGAAAATTAAAAACGGAATGAAAGGTAATCCTGTAAATGGAGACGTTAATGTGATTAAGAATAAGAAACCTGCTGCAAAAAATAAACTGTAAGGTTTACTCATGATTTGGGTTGTTAAGTCAGCCCCCAAAGAAGCTCCTGCGGCTGAGGCACGGGTCATTACGATACCGGCTGCAATTGACATCAATAATGACGGAACTTGTGATGCCAAACCGTCACCTATTGTTAATATTGTATATTTTGAAACAGCATCTGCTATTGGCATGTTGTTCATCAAGCAACCTACGCATAAGCCGCCGACAATGTTGATTACCGTAATAATCAAGCCCGCAATGGTATCCCCTTTTACGAACTTCATAGAACCGTCCATTGAACCGAATAAACTTGATTCTCTTTGTAAATCCTCACGTCTTTTAACCGCCTCTTCAGGTGATATCAGACCTGCGTTAAAATCGGCATCGATTGTCATTTGTTTACCGGGCATAGCGTCCAGTGCAAATCTGGCTGAAACTTCGGCGATACGTTCAGCACCTTTTGTTATTACCATGAATTGTACTACTGTAATAATCAAGAATATTACAAATCCTACAACCATGTTTCCACCTGTTACGAAGTGACCGAATGCCGTTACTACTTCCCCTGCATCTCCTTTTGCCAGTATCAGACGGGTTGAGGCAATTGATAATACAAGCCTAAACATTGTACAAATCAATATGATTGATGGAAATGCCGCTAATTCAAGAGGCTTTTGTACATAAAGACCTATCATCAACAGTACAATTCCGATTGTCATGTTAAAACTTATTGAAAAATTGATAATCCATGTGGGCATTTCAATTAACAAGATAAGTATCAGCATCAATACAAATCCTGCTACGAATATTTCACTCATTGATTTTGTGCCCGGTGCACCCATTTATTATATACCCCTCAATGCTTCTTTTAGGATTTCGATTTGTGTTTCAAGCCCCGCATCTATTATTCCGTTGCTTGTTTGAAATATACAGCCCCCTGTTTCGACACTATCGTCTGACATTACTGTTATTCTTGCTTCTGTTCCTTTTTGAGCCACTGCTTTTGGCAGTTCTTCCCTTACTAAATCAGCCTGCATAGGGTTTACTCTTACCGTAATTTTTGTTTCTTCTTTTGACAAGTTTTCCATTACTTCAAGTATCATTCCTATTATGGCTTCGGGATTTTGCTCTATTTCTTTTTTAATTATTTTTCTTGCAATATCAACGCTTATTTCTAATATATCAGGAGCTATGTATTCAAAAACTTCTTTCTTTGCTGATACGAAATTAGCAATTGCATCTCTTAAAGCACCTATATCTTCTTTTGCTTCTTCAAGTCCTGCTCTGTAACCTTCTTTTGCGGCAGATTCTTTTATTTGGTCGGCCTCTTCTTGTGCTCTTGAAATCAGGTTTCTATCGTCTATTCTTCGATAACCTCTTCTTCTGTCGCCTCTTCGTCTTTCCTGTCTTTGTGTAAAATCTATTTTATCAATATCAAAAGCACTATTTTTGAGCTCCTCTTGCGATGGTAATTGCAATGGTGCTGGTTCTGGCTTTTGTTGTTGGACAGGCTGTGGTTTTATCTCTTCCTCTACAGCGGCGGCAGCTTCTTCTACAGGTTCAACCGGCTGTTGTATTTGAACAGTTTCCCTTTGCCTTGCTTGTTTTTTTATGATCATAAGTAGTTATATTATACACTACTTTCAACATGTTGGGCAACAATATTTGCAATTCTGATTGGCATTTCGTAGAACTCGCCTTCGTATGCACATTGAATAAATTTTCGTACTAACGGGCGTTCTCTTTTTAGCATTTCCTGTAAGCTTTGAAGATTTTCACAGCCTTTTATTGCTTTTGCTATTCTTTCTGTTATTTTTGACGGACTTAATTGTTTTGGTTCAGGAAGTTGTGTTTTTATTTCTTTTAAGTACTGAATTGAAACGTTAGGGTCTAATCTTGTTTCTAAATCATTCATTTGCATATATTGAATAACAAGTTGTGCGTCATCAGGATTAAACTTGTTCAATATAGCATGGACTTTTTCTTGAGATAAAGTTTTTAAAATTAAAGCGACAGAGGCAAGTTTGAGAATTTTGTTTTGACCGCCCTGTTGAGGAGGAGCTTGATGAGTACCTTGAGGAGGCAGTTGAGCTTGTTCCGGAGGGATGCCTTGTTGAGTCATTTCTGCTTGCTGTGCGGCAGCAGCGGCAGCCTCTTCTTCTTGTTTTTGGACTTCTGCCTGTTGAACCATTGCATCTATATTTGATTGGTTTTGGGCATTTTGTTTTACTGTTTCATCAATTACACCATGTTGTTGTAATTCATCAATTGCTCCGTCGAATGCTTGCTTAACATGATGTTCTATTAGTGCAAGCATTTGGTCTTGCGGAATATTGTTTTGTATTGTTTGTTTTCCTATTTCAAATATAGTGAATGCAACTTTTTGCAATACTCCGTCCCAATATTGGGAATCTATTCCCGAACGAATAAGGTCTACTGATTTGTGAAATGACCATTCTGCGATTATTTGTGTTAATAGTACAGCCTGGTCGGCATTAAATCCCATATTTGGGTCGTTTGAGATGGCTTCCCCTGCAAGCATTGAAAAATTTAACAGAGTTTGGACTATATATTTTTTCTGAAAATCGTCAAATTCAGCTGGAACAAGTTCTTTTGCTTGTCCTGCTAACATTTCTGAAAACTGTTTGTAATCAAATCCTTCTATTGGCATTATTTTTTCACTTTACTACACTACTATGCGTTTAAATGTTTTTTGTTTATACCCGAAAAGACTTGCGTTTAAGCAAGACTTTTCGAATTCTGTTCATTTTATCTTTGTTCAATCCAGCTTTTAATTTTATCTCCTGCTTCGTTTTCGTCTATTGCTTCCAAATCGGAACGTAGAGCGTTTATTGCATCTGTCATTGCGTATGGTGGTGGAGCAGGGATATATTCTCTTTGTTGCTGCTCAAGAAGTCCTTGTGCAAGTTGTGTTTGACGTTCGATTAATTCTGATGCTTTCATATTTACATCCTGAAGTTGTCTGTCTTGGTCTGCTGTTTTGTTTCTTAGCATTTCCATTTCTTTTGCTTGTTCTTGTTGTGTTTTCTTCATTTTGTTGTGAACGAATGCAAATCCGCCTATCAGACCGCCTATTACTAGAACTATTGTTATCCACCAAGGGTTTCCTGTTTCATCAGGTTTTGGTAAGTTTACAGGTCTGTCTGTTGCAAGATATGGTTCTGTTGAATCTGAGAATGCTATTGTTACATTGTCAACTTTTACTTTAGGACTTGCTGCTCTTGCTATAAGTTCTTTTAACTCTTCAACTGTCGTATCCGCAGGTACTGCATTTTTTTCTAATGTTACGGCTATAGAAATTTCTTCAACAAGACCGGGTTTCATGTATTCATTTACTTGAGTTTTGCTTACGCCGTATTGTCTTTCACTTGCTGTACGGGCGTAGTTTCTGTTTTGAGAAGAACTTCCTTCTCCGCCCATTGCTCCTTGCGGAATATTGTTTGGTAAATATACGCTTACAGGGCCTGATGGTGCTGATGATGAACCTTGTGAACGGTCTCCCAAGCCTTCTGTAAATACTTGTTCCGTTATTGCCGCTTTTTCATTAGGATTGTATGTTATACTGTATTTTTCTGCCGGTGCTTGACGTAAAAATGTACTTACTGTTGCAACATAATTGCCTTTTCCGATTAATCGGTCTAATTGTGCATTAACTTTTTGCTGCATGTATTTATCATTTTCTTCTATTCTTTCAAGCATTTCGTCTTCTGC
Organism: bacterium; assembly: GCA_017478515.1. Lineage (GTDB taxonomy): Bacteria > Cyanobacteriota > Vampirovibrionia > Gastranaerophilales > Gastranaerophilaceae > UBA791. Next base: position 1,379 of record JAFVDH010000067.1, on the reverse strand, counting down.
GTTCATTATACTTGAATATACGTTTCCATTTGTGTCTGTTATTGATATGTTTTCTGCGGTTAATCCTGATACGCTGCCAAGCAATAAGTTGGTAATTGCTTTTACTTTTATTTGATCAAGTTTTGTTCCTGATGGTATTGTTATCTGAACTGTTGCAGTTATGGCTTTTTGCATGTTAGAAAACATTGATTGTTCAGGGATTGAGATGAATACTGACGCATTTTCAATTGGCGGAATTTTTCTGATTAATCTTGAAAGTTCGCCATTTATTGCTCTTGATAATCTTATTCTTTTATCTTCTTTTGTTGATGTGAAATCACCTTTGTCAAAGATTTCTAAGCCTACGTTTTGGTCCATTAAACCGCTTTTAACTATAGCAAGCAGTGCTCTGTCTCTTTGTGTTTGTGTGTAGCTTGAAAGATAAATGGTAGATTTTGTACCGTCAATTTTTCTTTTGGCATTAATTCCCTCTCTTGCAAGTAATGCCTGAATTTCAATTGCTTTACCAAGATTGTCGGTCGTTAAAAGGTCTAAGTCTTCTTTGATAACTTTTTCTTGTACAGGTTTAGCTCCGCCTGCACTTTTATTTGATGAGGCTACTATACCAAGCGTTAAGAATATTGCCATTACGATTACCAATCCGCCTATAATCCCGTACAATAATGGTTTGTTCGCTAAAATTTTGTTAAAATCCATAATCCCCTGCTGATTTTTTAATTTTTATACATGTATATATATTTATATTCTATACTTGAATTTGCGAAATTTTATCATACGCCTGAATGACTTTTGTTACGGCAGTCGTTGCAATGTTAATTGTTAATTCGGCTTGTGACATGGCTGTCATTACATCATGCACATCTACTCCGTTTCGCCCTGTTACCAAATCATTTAATAATTTATCAGGGGCGTTCATCTGTTCATTTAAATTGTTTGAAATCTCTGATAAAAAATCTTTAAATTGCGGTTTATCCGCACTTTCTACTGCTTGAATACCCTTTGGCATTTGAAAGCCGCTTATACTTTGCGAAAATGAAGATTTGCTTATTCCTGTATTTAATTGTATTTGTGAATTGTACATGATTTATACCCTTTTACTTCTTCTTTCGGATTATTTTTTGTTTAGTTAAGCGTTTTTTCAAAATATCCTCTGATTATATGAATAATGATTTTTTTTTTAAAATCATTATAAATGTTACAAAAGTTTATAATATTAAGATTTGTAATATTAAATTTTTGCCGTGAATGTGTGTTATTTATTGAGTTTTAGCTGTGTGATACTCTGAAAACCATGATTAACATGAGTTTTAAGGCTAAAGTTTCAAAATGATTATGCCGATAAGAAGAATGTTAGGGTAAAAAAATAAAAAGTATAGGAA
>JAFVDH010000066.1 GCA_017478515.1 bacterium | reverse complement strand
TCGGTAGAGCATTAAAATCAGCAGTAAAATTCTTATTCACAAAGAAAGCGTAGTAGAAAAAGAAAGAAAAAAATAATAAACAAAATAAAAAGAATTTAGAAGAGCGGATTTTTGATTTTAAAATCAAAAATCCGCTCTTTTTACAAAAGTTTATTTATATTTGGTGCTTATTGATTAGCTGCTTCATCTTTTTTTATGTTAAGCATATTTTGGATTTTTTCCATTATAGCATCGCCTTTTTGCTGCATATCTGATACTATTTCTTCTGCTTTTGATTGAATTTCTTTTACTGTTTTGTCTGTTTTATCCAAAACATCTTTTGCTGTATCTGATAGCATTTCTCTTGTTTCTGCTCCTGATTTAGGTGCTAATAATAAGCCTGTTACTGCTCCTAATGCTGCTCCGATTACAAATCCGCCTATAAATTTTCCTACTGACATAATTTTTTTCCTTTCTTTTTATTTTGAGAACAGTTTGTATGTTGTTAAAAATCCTCTTACTGCTCCCGTTATTATAGCTCCTGACATATTTTTGAGTTTTGTTACTGCTGTCATTCCAAGTCCCACAGTGTCAGTTATTGCTTTTTTGAACATATCTACCCGTTCATCTGTTGATTTTACAAATGCATTTATTGATTTTAGTGATGCTTTTAACTCCAGTAATGTAGGTTCTAATTCATTTTTTACAATTTCAAGTGTTGTGTTTAAATTTTTTGTAAATCTTGATAAATCTATTAATAGTTTTATCAAAAATACACTTATCAATATTAATACAATACCTGTTGTGTATATTAAAAATATTAGTCCGTTATTTAATGCTGTTTCTGACATCTATCTTCCTTTTCTACATTGAAAAATCGTAATTTAAATCTTCTAATTCTTTTGCTTTTTTCATTTTTCTGTTTTTAAGTGAATTATTCAATTTTTGAAAATATTGTTCTACTTTGTATTTGAACATGTCTAATGTTTCAGATGCTTGTTTTTTTGCTTCTTGAATACTTGGTGCTTGTGTTTCCACAAAATTTTCAATTGCTTCTTTTACTTCTTTTCTTGATTCTTCACCTGATTTTGGGGCATATAATACGGCTGCTATTACTCCGCCTACTACTCCTGCCATTAACCCTAATCCGAAACATAGTGACTCATTCTTTTTGCACATTTTATACCTCGACTTTCATTTTTAATTATCTTATCATACTTGATTTTTTTTCACAAGTTATGCTTTTATACTATTTTCTATTGTTTCGTAGGCTATTAGAATTAATTCCGCTATGAGCAATTGCTTTTTATATTTTTTTAATAATATTTTTAGCCCGGTTGTTATAATAAATTTTTTGACTATTTTTAACAGAAAATTATTTCGTTTATTTGCAATTCTTTCTCCGCAACATTTTACGGCGTTGCATAAATTATTTACGTAGTGTTTTATTTTTTGTGTTAAGAGTTTTATTTTGTATCTGTTTTCTACGCTTTTTTCGTTTAGTTTATTTATTTTTTTATCAAATTTTACTATTGCAATAATTCCTATTGCTGCAACTATTATTTCAACTATTATTGCTGTGTAAATCAAATAAATCATTTTTATTATTTTATCTTTTGTATTATGATAAAAATTATAGTGTAAAGTTCAAAAAAAATAAATACCCTTAAGGTTAATTATGAGTAGAATAAAATTTTATTTAACATTATTTTTATCAAGAATTATCGCATTAGCTGTGAAATATCTGGCAAAGTCGTCGGGCACATCTTTTGTGGGGTTAATGGTTTTAAAATTTTATCCTGATTTTTTAAAAGATTGTAAAAAATATATTTCAGGTGAAATTTTTACTGTAACCGGTACTAACGGTAAAACTACAACCTCAGGTATCGTAAGCCAAATTCTTGAATGTGCTGGCAAGGTTATAGTGCATAATACAAAAGGTGCTAATATGCTTACCGGTATTGCAAATGTTTTGGCTCTTAATATTAAACCTTTTAAACGTTTTGACTGCGCGGTTTTTGAATCTGATGAAGCATATTTGTCTAAATTATATGATTTTATACCTGCGGATTATCTTTTGGTTACAAATTTGTTTCGTGACCAGTTGGACAGATATGGGGAACTTGATACTACCGCTAAAAAAATTCAGGAGGCTATTGATAAAAATCCTGACTTGAAACTTGTTTTAAATGCTGATGACCCGCTTGTTGCGAATTTTAATTCTAACGGTAAAGCTGTATTTTACGGATTTGAGGATGTATTATTTGCGGAAAATTCTTATATTTCAAAAGCTCCGTCTGAATTGTTCCATTGTAAGTGCGGTAGTATTTTAAAATATTCTAAACGCTTTTTTGCTCATGAGGGTCATTATTTTTGCGATTGCGGTTATTCTCGTCCTAACCCTGATTATAGTGGGGTTGCAACTGTTTATGATGATAGAATAAGTTTGAAAATTACTAATAAAAACAATGTTTATAATTTCGATTTTAATTCTGTCGGCTTGTATAATGCTTATAACGCCCTTGGTGCTATTGCTTTGTGTTTGGAATACGGAATTGGCGAAGATGTTATCAAAAATGCGTTATCAAATTATCAAACTATTTTTGGTAGAGCTGAAAAAGCAATCTTGAATGGGCATAATACTTTAATTCAGTTGATTAAAAATCCTACCGGTGCAAGTGAGGTATTGAAAACTGTAAATAAAAATTCGAATATATTAATAGCTATTAACGATAATTATGCCGACGGCAGAGATGTTTCATGGCTATGGGATGCTGAATTTGAAGTTTTGTCAGATGTGCAGAATAATATTGTTGTATCGGGCATAAGGGCTGAGGATATGGCATTAAGGTTGAAATATGCGGGTGTTCCAGCTGAAAAAATCAAAATTATTACACCTTTGAAATCAGCAGTTGAATATATTTCTACTCAGACAGAAAAAGAAAGTACTATTACAATTTTACCAACTTATACCGCATTATTGGAATTAAACAAACGAGGTTAATTTATGAAACTAGGAATAAATATAAATTATATAGCAAATTTAAGAAATGCAATGGGCGGGGCTGAACCTGATTTGTTAAAAAGTGCAAGATTGTGTGAACATGCAGGTGCTCAAGGAATTGCTGTTTACTATGACGGGCTTGATGCTAACGTTACAAAATCAGATATTATGTATTTAAAACGTGCATTAAAAATTCCTATTATGCTTATGATTGAAATGAACGAAAATGCACAAAAATTAGCTATTGAAGTAAAACCTGATATGGTTTTTGTTGTTCCTGAGGGTATTGGATATCAAGATACCAGAGGCGGGTTTAATGTTGAAAAAAATATTGATAAATTAAATGAATTTATTGTGCCTATTTTGTATAACGGAATAAAGGCGGGTGTATTTATTGAACCAAAACTTGGGCAAATTCAAGCTGCATATAAGGCAGGAGTTAAATGTGTTGAATTGAACGCAAGAAAATTTTCCGATTCTTTTGCACAAAATCCTTTGGATAAAAGCTTGTTTATTGAACTTAAAGAGGCTGCTGTTTTCGCAGATACAATGAAACTTGATGTTACAATTTCGGGTGGTATAAATTACAAGTCTATTGAGCTTATTAAAAATATTCCTACCGTTAAATTTGTTAATATGGGGCATAGTGTTATTACTAAGGCTATCTTTGACGGTTTGTCCAGTGCTATAAAACAAATGTTAGAAATTATGAATAATAAGGATTAAAAATTTATATGAAATCAGAAAAAGAAGTTATAGAAGAAATGCAGCTTGTCTGTGAACAAATGGTAATAGATGATATTGAAGAAAATCCTGATTGCGAAAATGAATTTTTTGACTGTGCTTGCTGCGGGCAATATAAAAGTTTGGCCGGGTCTATAAGATATGGTGAATATCGTCTTTGCAATGATTGTGTTTTGCTTGCCGAAGTTAGTTTTGAATTAGGTAAAATAAAGGATATTCAAGAATTAATTGACGGTATGGAAGACAAGCGTCTTGAGGCTATGTGCGATTTCATTAAAAAAGACCAAAAATCTATTGAGAATTAAATAGGTGTTATTATTCATTATAAATAATGATAATTTTGGTTTTGGAATTATATTTATATAATTCAATGTTAAAATCAGAGTTTATTGATATTTTTGTGTCTTTTTCCATTTTTAACTCATTTATATCATTTTTTCTTTCAATTTTTATATTGCAAATACCACTGACTAAAATAAGTGTTTTGTAATAGGTATTGTCAGCGGGTATAGTGTAACTGTTTCCTTTTAAATCAAATAAAACATCTACTTTATGTATGTTATTTTTGTTTTGCAATAAATTATTTATTTTCATTTTACACTATTATAATAGTATAGAATACACATTGTCAATAGTATAAAATTTTCTTTATGGATGATTATAAAGAAATTTTAAAAAAGATTGGACATAATTTTCGTGTTGAAAGGATAAAAAAGAATCTTTCGCAAGAAAAGTTTGCCGAACTTGCTAATGTACATACGAATTATATTGGAAAGATTGAACGTGGCGAGCAAAACGTAACAATTAAGACGCTTGTACAATTGGCAAATTTCTTGGATGTTCCCGTAAAGAAAATTCTTAATGCTTCATATAAATATCAAAAAAATAACCAACCCTAGTAAAATGAGTTGGTTATTTTTTACTTAAAATTATGTTATTAATTATTATTTATCATCTTTTAGGAATGATTCATAATTTTTCGCAAGTAAGTGAGTTCTTACCTGATTTATCAAGTCCAGTGCAACTCCTACCATGATGATTAAGGATGTTGCTCCAATACCTTGCAGAGTTTTGATATTTGTAGCGTAACTTGCAAATGACGGAACAAGTGCGATTATACCTAATGCCATTGCACCGATAAATGTAGTTTTGCTCAATATTTTATCTAAATGTTCTGCGGTAGGTCTTCCGGGTTTTATGCCAGGAATAGATGAGCCATATTTTTTCAAATTATTTGCAATCTCTTTTGGCTGCATATTAGGCATAATTGATGCGTAGAAGAATGTTAATGTAACTACCAATAAGAAATATAATATATAATACAATGCACCGTCAGGGCTCATTATTTGTGTTAATTTTAAAACTATATCTCTTACTGTTCCCGCAGGTAAATTTGCCTGACCTACAACGCTTAAGATAGTTGTTGGGAATAACAATATTGCAATTGCAAAGATGATTGGCATAACTCCACCGGGATTTAGTTTAAACGGAATAAACGTGTTTACTCCTCCATAAACTTTGTTTCCGACTTGTCTCTTTGGATTTACTATTATTACTTTTCTGACTGCCTCTTGCATAATTACAATTACTACAAGAGTTACAAAGAATATTAATAAAAGCATGAATAATCCGAAATTTAATGATGGGTCTCTTGAAACCATTTGAGCGGTTCTTGATGCATAAATAGGAATTCCTGATATAATGCCGACAAAGATTATCAAGGATCCTCCGTTACCAATGCCTTTTTCTGTTATCAGTTCTGAAATCCACATAACAAGTATAGAACCTGCTGTTAGTACTGCAATTGAACTTATATAAAATAAACCGTGATTTACTCCCGGCATTATTGCCCCTGGCAATTTAGTCATATAAGCCATAAATATTACAGCTTGAAATGCCGCAAGAACTACTGTAAAAAGTCTTGTATATTGAGACAATTTGCGTCTTCCTGCCTCACCTTCTTCTTTTTGAAGTTTTTCCAATGATGGAATTACAACTGCCAATAATTGTATAATGATTGATGCCGTGATAAATGGCCCGATACCAAGGGCAAATATTGAAACTTTTCCTAATGCTCCGCCTGAAAATAAATCCAAAAATCCAATGATATTATTTCCGGCTGCAATATTAGCAAATATTTCGTTATTTATTCCGTAAATAGGTAACTGAACGCCAAATCTGAATGCGGCAATCATGATTAAAGTAAAAATAATTTTGCTTTTTAATCCTGATGCGTTCCACATTGCCAACAAATCATTTGTTGTAGGCATTTTCATTTTACTGTTTTGCATTATACTAATTCAACCTTTCCGCCTGCTTTTTCGATTTTTTCTTTTGCACTTGGTGTAACATAAGATGCTTTAACTGTTACGGCTTTTGAAATTTCGCCGTTACCTAAAACTCTTAATTGTTCACATGATGGGTGAATTTTTCTTATTGCTTGTAGAGTTTCCAAAGAAATTTCTTCTAAATCAAGGGCTTGTAAATCTTTAACATTGATTTGACCTTGTTTAATAGCAAGAACATTTTTGAATCCTTTTAATTTTGGTAATTGTCTGTAGCCCGGCATTTGTCCGCCTTCAAATCCTCTTTTAGAAGATCTTCCTGATCTTTGACCTTCTCCGTTATGACCACGGCATGATGTTTTTCCGTGTCCTGATGAACGACCTCTGCCTACTCTTTTAGAATCTCTTGTTGAACCTTTTGCGGGTTTTAAATCTTCTAATGTTATTGTATCTGACATTTTTATCCTTCTTTCTTTTTCTTATTAATTTTATTATTCGGAATTTATCGTCTTAGTTAATTATTATAATTATTCTTCAACGATTTTTACTAAGTGTGGTACAGCATTTACCATACCTAAAATTGTAGCACTTTCATTATGTGTTACTACTTGATTTAATTTTTTTAAACCTAAAGATGCAACAACTTTACGTTGAGTTTGAGATGCACCGATTAAGCTTTTTACCAATTTAATTTTAATTTGTTTTGTTTGAGTTTTAGCCATTTTTATATTTCCTTATAATATTATTATCTCTACAATACTAAATAAATAAGCCATGTTACTATTCAAGAATTTCTTTAACAGTAAGACCACGTTTTTTAGCAACTTCGCTAAACGGAGTTAAGCTTTTTAAAGCTTCTAAAGTAGCGTTAGCAGCATTTAGAGGCGATTTAGAACCCAAAGATTTTGATAAGATATTTTCAATACCTGCAAGTTCTAATACTGAACGAACCGCACCGCCTGCAATAATCCCTGTACCTTGAGCAGCAGGTCTTAACATAACTGCACCTGCTCCTGAACGGCCTGTAATAGGGTGAGGAATTGTTGTTTTGAAAATAGGTACATTGATTAAGTTTTTACGTCCATCTGCAATTGCTTTTTGTATTGCAATAATAACTTCCGCAGCTTTCGCACAACCAACGCCTACTTGACCTTTTTGGTTTCCTACGATAACAATTGCTCTGAAACTTAATTTTTTACCACCCTTTACAACCTTTGTTACACGACGGATTTGAACTACTTGTTCTTTCCATTCTGATTGTGGTTGGTCTTCTTTATTTTCTGTTCTTTTCTTTCTGCCTCTTGATTTTCTTTCGCCTTTTTCAGGTTTTTGAACTGCTTCGGCATAATCTTCCATTTCGTTGTCTTCTAAATCGTCATCATTGTTTTCTTCTGTTGTTTCTGTTTCAACTTCTGCTTCTTCAACTTCAGCTACAGTTTCTTCAACTGTTTCTTCTGTTTCTAAAGCTTCATTTTTTTCTTCATTTAATTCCATGAATTCTACCTTTCTTTTTCGTTATAATTTTCTATCTTTATTTTATTTAAATTAACATGCCAAAAATCAAGCCTGTAAAAGCTATTTGAAATCATGTTATTCGTGAGTATTTTCTGACTTGTCCATAATATAATAAATATTTTGTTTTTACAAGGATTTATTTGTATAATTTTTACAATCTTAAAATTTAATATAATTCTATTTATTTTTCCAAAAATTTAATACATATATCCATAAAAGTTTTTGGGGCATCCAGATATAAATCTTCTGCGTGTTTACCGTTTTTCATAAGAAATACTTGTTTGTTTTTGGATTTTGATTTTTTATATAATTCTTCGTTATGCCATGCATAAATTACAGGGTCTTTTTCACCTGCTATAAACAATATCGGAATATTTATTTTCGATATTTCATCGATAGGTTTTATTTTTTTGTCAAAGATATTTCCAAATCTTATGGAAGTCCATCTGTCCCATTCGAATTTCTTTAATGTTGGTATAAATGCATATGGGCTAAGTACATTGTTTTCTATTTTTTCAAAACTTACAGGTGCACTTACGAGAATTAATTTGTCTATATATTTGTACTTTGAGCAGTAGTCAACAGAGATTAGAGAACCTAGCGAAAAGCCTATAAGATATATTTGTTTATATCTTTTATGTGCTAAATCAATTATTGGTTTTAAGTCGTTGATTTCTTTAGCACCAAAAGTATATTTTCCTGAACTCTTCCCATGCCCTCTGTAATCTAAGACTATCACATCATAATATTTTGAAAAATCTTTTGCCATTTGTGAAAAAGCTTTGGAATTTTTTGTCATAAGCCATCCATGGGCAAGAATTACGACTTCTTTGTGATTTGTATTATATGTATCATACGCAATTTCTACATTGTCAGAAGTTGTTATTTTTTGTTCAGACAAAGAAGTCTCCGTTTTGGGGATTAATAGCGGTAAAAAAATTAATATAAAAAATATAGCGGATATAACAAATTTTTTCATATATAAATTATAAATATAATATACTGTTATGTCTAATCGTAAACTTATACATATATCATGTTGATTGGATTATACTGTTTCAATAAAAATAAATTTGACGGCGGAAGCTGCATATTCCGTCTGCGTTAAAATTTTTCATATTTTATCTAAACAAACTCATAATAGTTTCTTAAATACTAAAAAAGACCCGAGTAACTCAGGTCTTTTAAAAAATACCCCCAAGCGAATTCGAATCGCTGTCGCCTCCGTGAAAGGGAAGTGTCCTAGGCCTCTAGACGATGGGGGCCTGTCTGCATTTATTATAATATTTTAAAAATTTTTAATTGTCAACTATTATTTTTATAAAAAACATGTTGTTTATGCAAAAAGCTTTACTGTTGCGGTTTTAATATTTAATTTTAAAAATTTAAATAAAAATATATAACCCTATATACATACCATAACTAAAATTCGGGCAAAATATTTTTGCTTAATAATGTAATAAACTTATTTTTTCTATTTTACATCTTGAAACTTTTTTATCTTTTACGTAAAATATTTATGAGATTAAGAGGATAAAAACATGTTTGAAAGATTTACGGAAAAAGCGATAAAAGTTATAATGCTTGCACAAGAAGAGGCAAGACGCTTAGGACATAACTTTGTAGGAACGGAACAACTTTTACTCGGACTTATAGGCGAGGGTACAGGTGTTGCCGCTAAAACTCTTAAATCTATGGGGATTAACCTTAAAGATGCAAGAGTTGAAGTTGAAAAAATTATTGGCAGAGGTTCGGGTTTTGTTGCTGTAGAAATCCCATTTACTCCAAGAGCTAAAAGGGTTTTGGAATTGTCATGGGATGAGGCAAGACAACTTGGACACAACTATATCGGTACTGAACACTTACTTTTAGGATTAATTAGAGAAGGTGAGGGTGTTGCTGCCAGAGTTTTGGAAAATTCAGGTGTTGACTTAAATAAAATAAGAAGCAACGTAATTAAAATTCTTGGAGAATCAAAACCTCAACCTGTTTCATCAGGCGGAGGAAGCAGTTCAAGTTCTGCAAGCAAAGCCAAAACTCCAAGTTTAGATGAATTTGGTACTGATTTAACTTTGGCTGCTGCTGAATTGAGACTAGACCCTGTTGTCGGCAGAGAAAAAGAAATTGAACGTGTAATTCAAATTCTTGCCCGCCGTACAAAAAATAACCCTGTACTATTGGGTGAACCTGGTGTTGGTAAAACAGCCGTGGCTGAGGGTTTGGCTACTCGTATTGTAAACGGTGAAGTTCCTGATATTTTAGACGGCAAAAAAATTGTTCAATTAGATATGGGACTTTTGGTTGCAGGTACTAAATACAGAGGTGAATTTGAAGAACGTCTTAAAAAAATCATGGACGAAATTCGTCAAGCAGGAAATATAATTCTTGTTATTGATGAAATGCATACATTGATGGGGGCAGGTGCTGCAGAAGGTGCTATTGACGCAGCAAATATCTTAAAACCTGCTTTATCAAGAGGTGAAATTCAAGTTATCGGTGCTACTACTCTTGATGAGTACAGAAAACATATTGAAAAAGATGCAGCTTTAGAAAGACGTTTCCAATCTGTAATTATTGAAGAGCCGTCTATTGAAGAAACAATAGAAATTATTAAAGGTTTAAAATCTAAATATGAAGAACACCACAAACTTTTAATTTCTGATGATGCGATTGTTGCGGCTACAAAGTTATCAAGTAAATATATTACTGACAGATTTTTGCCTGATAAAGCTATTGACGTAATTGATGAGGCAAGTTCAAAGGTTCGTTTGGCTGTGAGCACTTTATCTCCTGAGGGTAAAGAACTTGAAAAAGAACTTCGTTCTATTATCAAGGAAAAAGAAGATGCAATCAGAAATCAAGAATTTGAAAAAGCATCTGCCCTAAGAGATGATGAGGCTGATTGTAAAGAAAGAATAAGAGAACTTCAAGAGTCTCAAGCTGAAGAACAAGAAGCAAATAAACCTATTGTAACAGAAGAACATATTGCGGAAGTAATTTCTACAATGACAGGTGTTCCTGTTACGAAGTTGACTGAGGGCGAAAGTGAAAGATTGTTGAAATTGGAAGATACTTTGCATGCTCGTGTAATCGGTCAACACGATGCGGTTGTATCTATTTCAAAAGCAATAAGAAGAGCAAGAGTTGGTTTGAAGTCACCGAACAGACCAATCGGAAGTTTTATTTTTGCAGGGCCTACCGGTGTTGGTAAAACTGAGCTTGCAAAAGCTCTTGCTGAGGCTGTATTTGGTTCTGAAGATAACATGGTTCGTGTTGATATGTCAGAATTTATGGAAAAACATGCCACTTCAAAACTTATTGGTTCTCCTCCTGGTTATGTTGGATATGATGATGGCGGTAGTTTGACAGAAACTATTCGTAAAAAACCTTATTCTGTTATCCTTTTTGATGAAATTGAAAAGGCTCACCCTGATGTATTCAATATTATGTTACAGATATTGGATGATGGTCGTTTAACAGATTCTAAGGGTCGTCATATCAACTTTAAAAATACTATTATTATTATGACATCTAACGTCGGTGCAAGTATGATTGCTACTCAGTCTAAACTTGGTTTCTCTGTTGCTGCCGATGAAAAGAAAGATAAGTACGAAAAATTGAAAGATACTGTTAATGAAGAAATGAAAAAGGCTTTCAGACCTGAATTCTTAAACCGTATTGACGATATCGTAGTATTCTCTCATTTGTCAAAAGAAGAAATCAGACAAATTGCGGAATTAATGATGAAAGACTTGTTCAAACGTCTTGAAGAACGTGATTTAAAAATGGAAGTTACTGATGAAGTTAAGGATTTCTTAGCAACTGACGGATATTCTGAAGCATACGGTGCAAGACCTTTGAGAAGATTAATTCAACGTAAAGTTGAAGATACTCTTGCAGAAGAAATCTTGACTAATGCTTACCAAGCGGGTGATACAATTGTTCTTGATGTTAAGGACGGAAAACTTGTGTTTTCTAAAAAAGGTGCTGAAACTAAATCAGATGAACCTGTAAAAGCAGAATAATATTTATATTACGTTTTTAAAAATATATAATTACAAATAAAAGAGGATTAAACGCTTGGCTTAATCCTCTTTTAAGTTTTATTAATGCGGTATAGGTAGCATGCCCTATTTTTTTGTTAAAATGCATGTAGATAATTATTGTACTAATTAATTTGGGGATAAAATGAAAAGAATTATATTAATAGTTATTTGTGTTTTGGCAGGTGCAATTTTAGCAAGATTTTTGGCATACCAATTTTCGGGTTTTATGTCAATGAAAAAAAGAAATGCGGGTAAATTACCGGGTGTTACTGTTGAAGAAATTCAAACAAGAGATGTTATTAAAAAATTTGAAGCCCCCGGTCGTATTCAATCAGTTTCAAGAATTGATGTTGTTGCACGTATAAGCGGTTATTTAACCAAATCTTATTTTAAAGAGGGTGATATCGTTAAAAAGGGGCAAGTTTTATTTGAAATTGAGCCTCAGGAATATCAACTTGCCGTAAATAAAGCTAAAGCTAATTTGGATAATTCAAAAGCACAATTAAATTATTATAATAAACAACTTATAAGATATGAGGAACTTGTAAAACAAGATTATGTTTCTAAAGCACAATATGACCAGATTTTGTCACAAAGAGATTCTTATAAGGCTCAGGTAGAATTAAATGAAAGTGCTTATAGAGATGCTTTAAGAAACTTGGGATATACAAAAATAAAAGCACCTGTTGATGGGCAAATAGGTATGTTGAAAATAACTGTCGGCAACTACGTAACTCCGTCATCCGGAGCTTTAACTACGCTAAATAGTGTTAATCCTATTTACGTAACATTTCCTTTAGATGCAAAAAATTACACTGATTTAATGAGAATTGATAAAGTTGCAAATGTAAACAGACAGGTTGATTTATATTTTTCAACAGGTTCAAAATATGAGTATTCTGGTATTCAAGATTTTCATGACAACAATATTGATGCTACAACGGGTTCTATAATGATGAGAGCAACATTTAAAAATCCTAAAGGATTGTTAATTAACGGTAATTATGCAACTGTTTATATTTATTCTAAAGAAAAGGATAATGTACCGGTTGTTCCTCAGGTTGCAGTTATGGAAAATCCTCAATATAAATACGTTTACAAACTTGATGAAAAAGGTGTTCCTCAGGTTCAACAAATAGAAACTTTTGGTCAGGACAATAAAGATTGGATTGTTAAATCAGGTTTGAACAAGGGTGACAAAGTTGTTATAACTGGTATTCAAAGTGTAATTCCGGGTAATCCTGTAAGAATTTTGTCCGAAAAAGAAATTGAAGAAATGAATAATAAGTCTGTTGAAGAAGCCAATAAAAAAGAAGCCGAAGAAGAGTTAAAGGGCGAAAATTAAAAATAAAATTAAAAATCAGGTAAAATAAATGACTGAAAATAGTAAAGATACAAATTCAACATCACAAAGCGGAGGCAATCCGTTTATATCCAGACCAAAATTTGCGATAGTTATTTCGTTAACTATCGTATTGGCCGGTTTAATAACTATGCTAGGCTTGCCATTGGAAGACTATCCGTCTATTACTCCGCCTCAGGTTGTTGTAACTGCGACTTATACAGGTGCAAGTGCTGATGTTATCAGAGACACGATTGCCGCTCCTATCGAAGCTCAGTTAAACGGTGTTGAAGATATGATTTATATGACTTCAACTTCTAAAAATGGTTCGTATGAACTTGATATATATTTTGAAGTAGGTACAAATCCTGATATGGCTGTAATTAACGTTAACAATCGATTACAGCTTGTTACTCCGAGATTGCCGAGTGAAGTTAGAAATTATGGTTTGACCGTAAAGAAAACCCGTGGAGGTCCTGGGGTTTTAATGGTTGCTATGACCTCGCCTAATAATACTTTTGATGCTTTGTATCTTGCAAATTATGCCTCAATTTATGTAAAAGACGAACTTGCACGTCTTGATGGTGCGAGTGATGTTAATGTTTATGGTTCAGCTGCTTATTCTATGAGAATTTGGCTTGACCCTGTTAGAATGGCAAATTACAGAATATCAGCATCCGAAGTTCTTGCTGCAATTCAGGCTCAAAATACTCAGGCTGCCGTTGGTGATTTGGGGGCAGAACCTTTAAACGAGAAGAAAGATATTAAAATTACTTTGAGAACAAAAGGCCGTTTAACTTCTGCAAAGGAATTTGAAGATATTGTTGTATATTCAAATGTCGATGGGTCAAATGTAAAACTTAAAGATATTGCAAGAATTGAACTTGGTGCTGAAAGTTATTCTACAGATTCTTATATTGGGGGTAAAAAAGCTGCTGTTATCGTTATCAAACAGCTGCCTGAGGCAAATTCAATTGATTTGGCTAATAAATGTGCAAAAAGATTGAAAGAATTAAGCAAAAGTTTCCCTAAAGGAATTGAATATAAGATAGAACATGATGAAACCGAATTCATCAGAGAGTCCATAAATGAGGTAGTTCATGCTATAGCACTTGCGGTATTGCTTGTTGCAGGTGTGACATATTTATTCCTTGGTTCGGCAAGAGCTGCTTTTATTCCGTTATGTGCTATTCCTGTTTCCCTTGTAGGGGTATTTATTTTTGTAGGATTATTCGGTTTTTCTATAAATTTATTAATGCTGTTCGGTCTTGTCCTTGCTGTAGGTTTGGTTGTAGATGATGCTATTGTTGTTTTGGAAAATGTTCAAAGACATATTCAGTACGGTGTTGATAGAAAACAGGCTACAATAGTATCTATGATTGAGGTTACGAGTGCTATTGTTGCAACAACTCTTGTATTAATGGCAGTATTTGTTCCCGTGTGCTTTATGCCTGGAATTAACGGACAAATGTTCAGGCAGTTTGCGGTTTGTATTGCTTGTTCTATGGGATTGTCTGCGGTTGTTGCTCTTTCTTTGACTCCTGCTTTGTGTGCTATGATTTTGAAAAACTCTAATGATAGTGTAAAAGAACTTGAATTTATTAAGAAATTTGATGAATGGTTTAATAGTGTAAGAGTTAAATATTTACAGGCTGTTCACTTCTTTGTTTACTATCCTAAAAATACTCTTATTACATTGGGTATTATTGTTTTGGTAGTATTATTTATAGCAAAAATTATTCCTACAGGTTTTATTCCTCAAGAAGACAAAGGTGCTATTTTTGCCCAAATTCAGCTTCCTGATGGTGCATCAACAATAAGAACCAAAGAAATTGCAGGTATTGTAGAAGATAGAATTAAAGTAATGGATGGAGTTCGACAAACGATTAATATTATTGGGTTTGCCGGAGAAAATACGTCTCTTATTATTGCTCAGCTTAAACCATGGTCAAAACGTAACAGTAAGGAATCTGCAGATGCTATAGTTAATAATATTAGAAAAGAGTTTGCAAATTTCCCTGCTGCATCTGTTGTTGCGTTCCAACCGACACCTATTCCCGGTTTGGGTTCTTTTGGCGGATTTGAATATCAACTCCTTGATAAAGCTGACAGAACTCCTCAGCAATTGTACGAAGAGGCTATAAAATTAATCAGAGCTGCAAATTCTGATAAAGATTTAACTTCTGTATTTACAACTTATACAGCTACGCTTCCTCAAATATTGGTGAGAGTTGATGAGCAGCAGGCAATGGCTCAAAATGTTTCTATTAGTGAAATATACAGAACGATGGCCGCTGTTTACGGGACAACGTATGTTAATGACTTTAATAAATTTGGTCGTGTATATCGTGTAATGGTGCAGGCAGATGCTGATTACAGAACGGCTGAACCTGATTTGAAACGTTTATTTGTCAAAAACAATTTAGGAAAAATGGTGCCGTTATCATCTATGGTTAAATTTGAATCTATAGTCGGTCCGTATAGTTTAACAAGATTTAATATGTATAATGCCGTAACAATTAACGGTCAAGGTGCCGGAAGCGTATCTTCAGGACAGGCTATGAAGTCTATGGCAAGAGTTTCAGATAATGTCTTGCCGAAAGATATGGGCTTTGAATGGTCAGGTACTTCTTTGCAAGAGGCTGAATCTACCGGACAAATCGGGTTAATACTTGCCTTAGCATTAACATTTGTGTATTTATTTCTTGTTGCATTGTATGAAAGCTGGACTCTGCCGCTTGCAGTTATGTTAATTGCACCTGTTTCGCTTGTAGGGGCTTTATTTGCACAATATGTTGCAGGTTATTCATTAGACTTGTATGCTCAAATTGGTCTTGTTATGTTAATTGGTTTGAGTACTAAGCAGGCTATTTTGATTGTTGAATTTGCTAAAGAGGCATATGAGAAAAACGGCGGAGATGAAGTTTCTGCTGCAATGGAGGCAGCGAAATTAAGATTTAGAGCTGTTATGATGACGAATATTGCTTTTATTCTTGGTGTAGTTCCGCTTGTTGTTGCTTCGGGTGCAGGTGCTGTAAGTCGACACTCTGTTGGTATGACGGTATTTGGCGGTATGATTGCGGTTGCTTTTGCAGGTACTATGCTTGTTCCGGGTTTCTTTGTCTGCATTCAAAGAATGAAAAAAATAGCTCATGACTTTGTTGTGAGAAGAAAAGGGGCTAAACATGAATAAAAAACTTATTATATTAGCCTTAACTTTTGTCTTATTTATTCCGGTTTGTTTTGCAAAAGATAAAAATAAAGCAAACGATAATATAAAAAATATTGGAAATGTTATAAAAAAAGAAGAATTTCCTGATGCGACTAATGTTGCTCCTTACATAAATGATGGCGAAAATTATGTTGTGGAGGGGTCTGTTGAAAAAAATGTTGATGTTACATTAAACGAATGTATCAGATATGCCTTGGGAAATAATCCTAGAATTAGAGAGGCTATGGAAGATATTTTGGCATCTGATGCCAGAGTTAAACAAGTTTGGTCAAATTTCTTTCCAAAATTAACTTGGCAGACAGGTTACACCAGAATAAAACAACTTCAATTGGCTGATTTACTTGGAAGTGAGGGCGGAAGAGCTTATAACTATTTTGTTTTGGGGCAAGTTTCTTTATCTGAAATGCTCTATGATTTTGGAGTTACTCAAAATAGGGTTACGATTAGAAAATTGGAAAAAGAATCTTACAAAACCACTTTAACCTCTGTTATTAACGACGTTATTAAGAATGTCAAGTCTGATTATTTTAATCTTTTATATGCGTATGACAGACGTGATGTCGCAGAAGATACGGTTAAAAAGTTTGAGATGTTTTATAATCAGGCAAAGGCTTTCTATGAAATAGGTACTAACCCTAAAGTTGATGTTACTATTGCGGAAGTTAATTTGAGTAATGCAAAATTAGAGCTTATTCAGGCAAATAATGCGATAGATATTGCGATTGCACGATTAAATAATTCTATGGGATTGCCGTATCAGACAAGATATAATATTAAAGAAAGATTGCAGTATTATCCCGTAAATATTACGCTTGATGAGGCAATGCAAGTTGCAAAAGAGTCTCGTCCTGATTTGTTAATCCTTGATACAAAAGTTGAGACTGCACGACAAAATCTTCAACTTTCAAAAAAAGCGTATTTCCCTAATCTTTCTGTCGAAGGTCAATTTGCAGTCGGTGGTAAAAATCCTACATCAACATACGGTTATAATGTCGGTGGGTATTTAAATTTTCCGACTGTTAACGGTATGTTGATTAAAAATCAAATAAAAGAAGCCCGAGCAAATTATGACAGAGAGGCTGCAAGAGCTGAAACTACACGTAATTCTATATATTTAGAAATTCAGCAGGCTTATTACACTCTTGTTGAAAAGAAAAATCAACTGCCGGTTGCGTTTTTAAATGTAAAAAAAGCAAAAGAAAATTATGATTTATCATACGGCAGATACAAAGTAGGGGTTGGTAATCCGACGGAACTTAAAGATTCTCAAGTTGCGTATCAGAATGCTCAATTATCTTATTATAATACGTTATATCAGTATAATACGGCAAAGGCTAATTTGGAAAAGGCGATTGGCAAAAACCTTGTTGACAGGGATATGGTTATTAATTTAGAACGTTAATTTAATGCTGAGAATGCATCTTCAACAATGCTTTTTGCATCAATTTTAAATTCATTTTCTTTATCTGAAAGCAAAATTAAGTATTCAATATTTCCGTGAGGCCCTTTTATTGGTGAAAATGTCAGATTGTTTATTTTTAAATCAAGATTTTGTGCATATGTTACTATGTTTTCAATAATATCAATATGAACTTTTGAATTTCTCACGACTCCGCCTTTTTCAACAAGTTCTTTCCCCGCTTCAAATTGCGGTTTTATTAGGCAAATCATTTGAAAATTACTGTTTTTTATTAAATTCTTAAAATTTTCAAGAACTTTTGTAAGTGATATAAAAGACACATCACAGACAAGGAGTTCTGCTTTTTCGTCATTAGGGTCATATATTTCCGAAATCTTGCAGTTTTTTAAATTACAGCCTTCAATAACTTTCACCTGTGGATGCTGTCTAAACTTCCAATCTATCTGGTTATGACCTACATCTGCTGCATATACAAATTTTGCACCATTTTGAAGTAAACAATCCGTAAAACCTCCTGTTGATGCTCCTGCATCAAGACAAATTTTATCTTTCGGATTTATTTCAAATACTTTTAACGCTTTTTCAAGCTTAAATCCTCCTCTTGAAACATATGGCATTGATTTTATTCGAATTTCATATTCTTTTTCAGTGTTTATTTGAAATCCTGCTTTTGTAATTTTTTCATCGTTAACTATTACATCACCTGCAAGAATAGAAGCTGATGCTTTGCTTTTATTTTCAAAATATCCTAAACTGACTAAATATGTATCAAGTCGTTCTTTCTTCAAATTTAAATACCTTATATGCGTTTTGTGTTGTAACTTCCATTATGTGTTCAAGAGTTGTTTGTCTTAAGTTTGCGATTTCTTGTGCCGTAAATTTGGTGTATGCCGGTTGATTTGGTTTTCCCCTGTATGGAACGGGTGTTAAATATGGAGAGTCTGTTTCTAAGAGCAGGTAATTTTCGTCAATATTTTCTGCGACTTCTTTCATTTTTTTTGCATTTTTAAATGTTACAACGCCTCCAAGCGATATATACCAACCCTCTTTTATGCATTCTTTTGCAAATTCTATGCTTCCTGAAAAACAATGCAGAACAACTTTAGATGTTTTATTATTCTCTTTTATGATATCAAATGTATCTTTGTGGGCTTCTCTGTCGTGTACGTTTATCGGGAGATTTAATTCATTTGCAAGTTGTATCTGCTTTATAAAAATCTCTTTTTGCAGGTCAATAAAAGTTTTATCCCAATAATAATCCAGTCCTATTTCTCCTATACCTACAATTTTTTTATTTTTTGCTGCAAGGTTTTTTATTTCATCAAGAATGTTATCGTTCCAGGTTTTAGCTTCTTCAGGAAAGACTCCCAGCATACAATAAATTTGTTCATAGCTAATTGCAAGTTCAATTATTTTATCAAAACTTGACCGGTCAGCAGACGGAATTATTATTTTTTTTACAGAATTATTTTCAGCGTTTTCAAGTATTTCTTTAACTGAAATATCTTCAATCATATCAATATGACAATGAGTATCAATAATGTAATTTTTTTCCATAATAAGATTATAACATAATTTTAGTACATATTAAGATTTTAAACGATATTTTTAAACCTTTCATATGATAAATTATGACTTTAAATTTCAGCGTGCTAGAATAATATTATGGAATATACATACGAAGAAGCCGTATCACTGATTAAGGATAGAATAGATATCGTTGAAATAATATCGGAAGATGTTATTCTAAAACAAAAAGGCTCAAGTTATTGGGGCTGTTGCCCTTTTCATGGTGAAAAAACACCATCGTTTTGTGTTACTCCGTCAAAAGGTATATTTCACTGTTTCGGCTGTGGTGTCGGCGGTGATGCCATTTCATTTTTAATGAAAATTCGAAATTGGGATTTTAATGAAGCAATCAAATATTTGGCAGACAAGTACGGGATTGAATTACCAAAATTTAAGGGAAAATCAGGTGAGTTTGCTCAGGTTAAAGACGGTGCAATTGAGGCATCAAAAAGAGCTGTTTCAATTTTTAAACAATCTTTATTTGATTTAACTGAAAAATCTCCTATTATTCAGTATTTAAACGGTCGTGATATAGATAAAAATGTTATTGAAAAATATTCTCTGGGGTTCGGATTAAAAGAACCTGATTATCTTTATAAAAAACTAAAAAAAGATTTTTCGGATGAAGTATTAGAAGCCTCAGGGCTTGTTATAAAGGGAAATAGAGGTTATATAGACAGGTTTAGAAACAGAATAATAATACCTATTCAGGATGAAAAAGGAAATTACGTTGCATTTGGTGCACGTGCCGTAGAAGATGGTCAAAATCCTAAATATCTGAATTCTCCGGATACGGTTATTTATAACAAAAGCCGAATATTATACGGTCTTTACACAGCAAAGGATTCCATAAAAGAAAAGGATTCCGTAATTATAATGGAGGGATATTTTGACGTGATATCCGCTCAGGCTCATGGAATTGAAAATTGTGTTGCATCGTGCGGAACATCGCTTACTGCAGAACATGTTAAACTACTCGCAAGATATACTAAATCAAGAAGAATTTATCTTTCTTTTGATACTGATACCGCAGGAATTAACGCTACTAACAGAGGTGCGGAATTATTAAAAAATGCGTTTTCAGGATTGGGAAAAGTAAAACAATTTGATGAGTCGCATTTGGCGGTTGATGATGATAAATATTCCTGTGAAATTAGAGTTATATCACCACCAAGAGGAAAAGACCCGGATGAGTACATAAGAGAAGAGGGTGCTGAAAATTTCCAACACTTTATTGATAACGCACCGCTATTAATAGATTTTCAGTTAAATCAGTTTCTAAAACATAAAAATGATGCTAAAACTCCTCAGCAGAAATCAAAACTCGTGAAAGATATAATTCCGATACTTCAGGATATTCAAAATGACGTCGTACGAACGGAATATATTAAATTGGTAGCAGCATCATTAAATATAAATGAAGAAGCTTTAAATAAAGAGGTACAACGAACACTTAATCAAAGTTTTGACAGAGAAATCAATGTTAAGAGAATTGTAACAAAATCAGAAAATATCTCCGAAAAAACGCAAAAAAATATATTGTCGTTGTATTTAATAAGTAACAGTCCTTTTAATTTTGGGCAGATTTCCGAAAAGATAAAGGATGTAACATTTACGAATGAAAAGTTAATAATTGTAAAAAATACAATTGACAAATTAATAAATACTGTAAATAATGTAAGAGAATTGACAGAAAGTTTGTTTGAAACTTTTAGTTCTGATGATGATGTTCAAAAAATAATTTCAGAATTGGCGGTGATTTCAGAGGCTTTTAACAATTTATCTGTCGAGAATTTTGAAGCGGTAATCAAAGAAAATATTAATAAACTTGAATTTGTAAAACGTGAAAAAGAGCAAAACGAATTAAAAGAACTCTATAAAGATGTAAATGATGATGAAATAGAATCGTTGAAAATTCAAATGCATTTAAGAGATCAAATAAAAAAACAAATAAGAACTGGAGATAATAATGACTAGAAAAAGACAATCGGGTTCATCGATAACAAATGTAATGGAAGAAGATGATAACTTAGATATTTTAGATATTGATGAAGATAAAATGGATGATGCAGGTGCGGATTCTTATATGAATGTCGATATCAGTACTGATAATATTGAAGATATTGTTTCTACAAAATTGGAAGCAAAAAGCAATTACGACGATATCTATATAATGGATACGAATGACGAACCGTCTGAAGATGATTTGGAGTTGCCAAAAGGAGTTACTGTAGATGATCCGGTAAGATTGTATTTGCGTGAAATTGGCCGTATAAAATTATTATCTGCAAATGAAGAAATAGAACTTGCAAGAACAATAATCAAAGGCGGTACGCCTGGTGCGATTGCTAAAAGAAAATTGGTTCAAGCTAATTTGCGTTTGGTTGTTAGTATTGCAAAAAAATATGTCGGCAGAGGTATGTTGTTCTTGGATTTAATTCAAGAGGGAAATTTGGGTTTGATAAGAGCTGCGGAAAAATTTGACCACGAAAGAGGTTTTAAATTTTCCACATATGCTACCTGGTGGATAAGACAGGCTATTACTAGAGCTATAGCTGACCAAGCCAGAACTATCCGTATTCCTGTTCATATGGTCGAAACTATTAATAAACTTAAAAAAGTTACAAGAAAATTGGCCCAAGAACTTTCAAGAAAACCTACAGAAGAAGAACTTGCTGTTGAAATGGGCGTTTCTATTCCAAAATTAAGAGAAATTATTAAAATTGCTCAAGAACCTCTATCTCTTGAAACACCTATCGGTCAAGAAGAAGATTCAAGACTTGGTGACTTTATTGAAGATAAAGAGGCTGATGCACCGATAAAAACAGTTGCCTCAGAACTTTTAAGAGAAGATTTGGCGGAAGTTTTATGTACTCTTTCTCCAAGAGAACGTGATGTTTTGAGATTACGTTTTGGTATGGATGACGGCCGTCAAAGAACTTTGGAAGAAGTTGGTCAATTATTTGGCGTTACTCGTGAACGTATTCGTCAAATTGAGGCAAAAGCTTTAAGAAAATTAAGACATCCAAATCGTAGCAAACGTTTAAGAGAATACGTTGAAATTTAATTTTTGATATGAATAATAATTTAGATACAAGATATATAACGGCAATAGTTTTTTCCTTAGCGTTGGTTATTGCCGTTTTTATGTTTAATTCAAAAGTTCTTAATCGTATATCAGAACAGACTCCGAAAACTGCCGAAAATGTTGAAGGAGAACTTTTGAACTCTCCTATTGCACCTCCTAGTGCAGGTGTAGTTCCTGATGGGGATTTGTCAGATAATTATCTTTCTAATGCCGTTAATGCCTCCGGTAGTTATGCAGTTTGGCAAAATATGCCTGTTCAGGTTTATATTTCTGAAAATTCTTACAAACGTGTTGTAGAATCCGCTTTTACAACATATAATAATTCGTTTAACGGGCTTATAAGTTTTTCTTTTGTCGACAATCCTAATAATGCCCAAATAAAAGTAACTTTTCCTGCAAGGATTGAAAATGCTGAGTCTGACCAATTTATTGCAGGTTTAACAAACAATTTTTCTTCGGGAAAATATATACAATCTTCTACCATTCAGCTTTTAACTGAAAAAAATGGTGTTAACCTATCTTCTACATCTGTGTACAACACTGCACTGCATGAAATTGGACATGCACTTGGTATTAATGGTCACAGCCAAAATCGTGATGACGTAATGTTTGCACAAACTCAGTCGAGCAGAACGGCGGCTCTTACGGCAAGAGATTTGGCTACTTTAAAAATAATGTATTCAAATAATGAAGATTTAATCAGTCAAAATACTGCAGGAGCCGGTTCTGAAAAGCTTAGAGAGGCTATAAGATATACTCAGCAAGTACCTGACAAAACTGCCGGATGGATAAATTTGGGAAATGTGTATTATGATTTGAAAATGCTTCCTGAGGCTTTGGAGGCGTATAAAAAGGCTCTAAAAATTGACCCGTCTGATGCTAATATTTATGCCTCAATGGGTACATGTTATTATTCTTCTAAAAAATATGAAACGGCTGCCGAATTTTTTGGTTATGCTATGGAACGTACGGCTGAGCCTGTTGAAATTGAAAATTATGAATATATGAGAGCTCTTTCTACTTTATCTGCAAAAAAATACGAGGATGCTTATGTTCAATATTCATCTTTAGTTAATAAATATCCGAACAAAAAGGAATATTTAATAAATTATCTTTATTTATGTACGTATCTAAATAAACCTGAGGGAAAAGATAAATTACAAGCATTTCTACAGGCTAACCCTGAGGCTGATAGTGATAATAATATTCAGCAATATAAAAGATTTTATAAGCTATAGCGGCTTAAGATTGTAAAAAATTTCTTTCAATATGTCGAAATTTCTATAAATTATAAGATACTTACAATAAGTGTTTGCAGAATTTGCAAAACAATAAGTGCTATGATAGGAGAAAAATCCAGTCCCCCCACAGGTGGAATAAATTTTCTGAAAATATCTAAGTACGCATCTGTTATTATTCGAACTGTCTTTGTGGGCTGGGCCTCCCAGTTTATATTCGGAATCCATGTCATAAATATTCGTACAATAATAAGTAATTCGTAGAAATAAAATAAATTATAAATGGCATTTTTTATCATAAATTTCCTCTTTTATCAGATGCTCCTTTAACAGAAAAAGATGGAGCATAAATAACTCCATCTTTTATCAGTAATGAATTACATTTGAGAATCTTTGCTTGTATTTTTGCAAGCACAGTTTCTTTCTTCAGGGATATTTTCAATAACCGTAAACAATAATTTTTTAACTCTATCAAGGTTTTGTTCAAAAACTTTGCAAACTTCATGATGAGATACAGGAGGTACATCGCCCACCAAACCGCAATCATGGTCAGTGATTAACGAGATATTTAAAGGACACATATCTAATTCTCTAACCAAATAATTTTCTGGGAATGCAGTCATTCCGATAACATCCCATCCTTGAGCAGTAAAGAATTTAGATTCTGCTTTTGTCGAAAATCTAGGGCCGTTAATAACAGTCATTGTTCCTGTTTCATGAACAGTAATACCCATATCTTTAGCAACTTTAATAGCCAATTCTCTTAACTCAGGGCAATATAAATCAGTAGGAGACGGATGATGAACAACAGGGCCTTCGTAGAATGTTGATTTTCTGCCGTCTGTCCAATCTACGAATTGGTCGCAAATAACGAAATCTCCGGGGTTAATATGTTTTTGCAAACTTCCGCATGCACAAGGTGAAATTACTCTTTCACATCCTGCATATTTCATTGCCCAGACATTTGCTCTGTAGTTTATTAAATGCGGAAGAATAGTATGGTTTCTGCCATGACGAGGCATAAATGCAACTTTTGTATTGCCTATTGTTCCTATCATTAAGCTATCGCTTGGCATTCCGTATGGTGTTTCTACTCTTACTTCCTGTACGTCATCTAAAAATTTGTACAAGCCTGAACCACCGAATACACCTACTTTTGCTAAGTTTTTAGTTTCCATAAATTTCTTCCCTTCTTTAAAATTTTATAATAAACACTATTTCTCTTTTATTCTATCATAAAAAAATAAAAAAAATCAGTCCGGTTTACGAATTTTATGACAGTATTATTTAATTTTTCTGATTAAGTTTTCTTTTTATTTTTTGTAGGAGTTTCTAAGTATTCTCGGGCTTTTTCGCTGCTGGTATTGTATTCATCTGCGGTTGAGCTTGTGAATAGTTCAATTCTACCGTTGTAATATACGCTAAATTTATATTGGTCAGGTGATGTTGCGGTTTTGCTGTTAGGTTTTCCATTTCCGTTCAAGTCTACTTCAACATATAATATAGGCGTTGTGTCTCTGTTGGCGGTTGTAATGCTTGAATTTTGTGTTACAGTCCAATACATTCCGTTATTTGTTGTAAATTTACAAATTGTTGACGTGCAGCTTGCGGCTGAAACATTCAAAGAACAACAAAAAGCGTTAACTAATTTAGTTGAGGATGTGCATTTACAGTTTTTTAGCAAGGCTTCGTATTCCCAGGCAATATCATTTGTTTCGGAATAGGTTGTTATTTTATTATTGGAGTCAAAAGTGTGTTTAGTTCCTGTCGTGTTATATAAAAATCCTTTTGGAATAAGAATACTGTCGCTAATAAGTTCTTTTGACGGATATAAATTTTCATTGTTTATTAAAGTGTTGATAGTGCTTGAAGTCATGCTGTAGGCATTTCTTAATGCAGTTCTGAATTGGTCAGGAGAAACATTTACTGCCGCAGGAATCATTACTGCTGCAATTACGCTTAATACGAATAATGTTAATGTTGCCTCTGCAAGTGTAAATGCTTTATTTTTGTATTTTTTCACAAAATCTCCTTAGTAATTTAATCTCTTATTGCTTATCGCATCTGCGAGTATATTTTGGGCATCGCTATCAACGGTTATTTTTCCGTCATAATAAACTTGAAAAACAAATCTGGTTTTTTTATAGCCTGAAGATGTAATTATCTTATGTCTTCCTCCCCATCTGTTATCTACATCGACTGTAATTGTGAAAACCGGTTTTGTCAAATCAGTTGCAGTTGGGGTTACGTCTTCCGTATGCCAGGTTATGCCGTCTGTTGTTTCAAAGTCGCAGGTCGTTTTGTTTGACGTTGTTGAACAAGCTTTTTTCCCCTCTTTGTTAACTGTTTTTAGAGAGCAACAAAAAA
Source organism: bacterium (assembly GCA_017478515.1). Lineage (GTDB taxonomy): Bacteria > Cyanobacteriota > Vampirovibrionia > Gastranaerophilales > Gastranaerophilaceae > UBA791. The sequence continues at coordinate 14,095 of JAFVDH010000066.1, read as the reverse complement.
GAACCGAAAGTTTGTTTTGATCTATGTCGTAACAATTACAACCTTTTGCCGTGTCTGCTCCTGCAAAAGATTCTTGAATTGTGTATTCTAAAGTTGAATCATTTGGAGGGTAAGAATTATTTAAAAATCCGCTTGAAGAGGTGTTATTTTTGAAAGTTGCGGCATTAATATCTTTCAATGTTATATCGGACGGATAAAATCGTTCGTTTCCTGACAGTTCGGATATTACTTGTTCTGTTGTATTATATGCCTTTTTTAACAAAACTTTTTCTGTGCTGGGTCTGCTTGCAACTATTACAGGTGTTGCGATTGCTGCAATTATACACATCAAAACTATGGTTAACATAACTTCTGCAAGAGTAAAACATGAATGGTTATTATTTATTTTTAATAAGTCAGATAACTTTTCTATTATTCTGAATTTTTTATCTTTTATCATTCCTAATCCTTTCCATATCTGTCATCTTCCAAGTCGGAACGACGTTTATTATTAGTTGGATTTTTTAAGAAAGTTATACCTTTTTCAGAAAGTGTTTTGTTAACTTCAACTTTTCCATTGTAATAAACATTCATGTAATATTGGTCAGGAATGTTAACACCTGTATTGGTATTTGGTTCCGCATCTCCATTAACATCAACCATTATAGAGAGCATAGGATTGACGCCGGAAAGAGAATGACAGCAGCTTGGAGTGTATTGTGCGGAATTAGAATTTTGTGTTACTGTCCATTGCATTCCGTCGGTTGTTGTAAAAGAGCAAGAATGTGCAGAACAATTTGCCCGTGTTGTATTTAAAGATGCACAAAATAATCTTACAAGTTTATCAATATTAGTACCTGCATTACTGTTATCTTTGCACTTTGAAGAATCTATTAATGCTTTGTATGCATAATATGTCCCCTTTTTGTTTGGATCATCCGTACTGCCTGTATCCGTGACTAAAAATCCGCTTTGACAATCTTGAGTAATTCCGTTGCAAGTTTTTGTCATATACGTTACAGGATAAAGGTTATCGTCGTTTAAAATACTGCTTATTGTGTTTTCAACAGTTGAATAAGCCTTTTTGAAAAGCAATTTCTCTGTACTTGGCCGTGTGGCGTTTACTGCAGGAATTAACTGTGCCGCTATTATGCTTAAAAATATTAATGTTATAACAGCTTCTGCCAAAGAAAATGCTTTTGAAGAATTTTGTAACATTCTTAAACTCCTTGTTATTATTATACCATGAACTTATATTGTCAGGCAATATTAGTACTGTTGACATGTCGGACTTGATTTTTTAAATTGTTTATAATACACTAAAACCATAGAGAGTCTTTTTAAAGATTTACAATTAGAAAATTAAAGGAAGTCCAATGATAAAAAAAATAGTATTAACCACTATCACATTAGTGATGTTCCTATGCCCCAATTTGAAAGCAAATGCAAATAATGTGGATGACGTAAAAGCAATAATAGTTAAATCTGCAATTGAACTTGGTATTGACCCTGCACTTGCTTTAAGTATTGCGAAAACTGAATCAGGCTTTAGACATGATTCAACAAGCAGAAGAGGGGCAGTAGGCGTATTCCAATTAATGCCGTCTACGGCTAAAAGATTGGGTGTTAATCCGTATTATTTAAGCGATAATATTAAAGGCGGATTGATGTATTACAAAATGATGTACAAAATGTACGGTTCTACAGAATTGGCACTGGCTGCTTATAATGCAGGCCCCGTTGCCGTTAACAGATGCAATAAAACTGTTCCTCCTTACGGAGAAACCAGAAAATTCGTAAGCTCTATTATGCAGGAATATTCTAATCAAAAAGTTAATCCTGATAAAGCAATCAGAAATGTTCCGAAAAATGCTCCTCCTAAATTTTCATTTTACGTGACACCTGTTGCTAAGTCTAAACCTATTGTAAAGACTGTTCCATCTACTAATAAACCAATTGCATCTGTTGTTCCCGTTGTAAAAATTCAAAAAATTAACCATCATGAAACTAAAGAAAATAATTTAAACGGGGTTTTACAAATTTAGTTTTTCTTGATATGATTTATACAGAATAGTGAAAAGTAGAGAGTATTAGCAGGTAGGAATGTTTAACGAAACAAGAACTCATGAAATAACAGTCGATACAGTTATATTAACAATGTTTGATGACGAATTAAAAGTACTTCTTATTAAGCGTCATAATGAACCTTTTAAAGATAAGTGGGCAATACCTGGTGGTTATGTTAGAATGAGCGAAAATCTTGACCAAGCTGCCGAAAGAGTTTTGAAAGAAAAGACAGGTGTTGATAATGTCTTTTTAGAGCAACTCTATACTTTTGGTGACCCTCTTCGCCACCCTACTTCTCGTGTTATTACTTGTGCTTATTTTGCTCTTGTCAGAGCAAATGACGTTCAAGTATTTTCTGACCCTGATGTAGCTTGGCATAATGTTAATGATTTGCCGCCTCTTGCTTTTGACCATAAGCAAATTATTGAATATTCAAAAAAAGGTACTAGAGAAAGACTAGAAGTTTGTCCTGTTGCATATCAGCTTTTGAATGAAAAATTCACTCTGACTGAAATGCAAAAAGCTTATGAATTGATTATGGGTAAACAGCTTGATAAACGTAATTTTAGAAAAAAAGTTTTGTGTACTGAGGGTTTGATAGAACTTAATGAGTTTTCTAAGTTTACTTCTAAACGTCCTGCAAGACTTTATACATTTGATAAAATAAATTTAGACTCGCTAAGAGGTCACTTTATTATGAGTAACAAGGAGAAAGTATGCTAACTTTTGTTTGGATTTTACAAATAGTTTCGGCTTTATTATTAATTGTTTTAATATTATTACATTCACCTAAAGGTGATGGTATTGCAGCTATTGGCGGAGCTTCTCAAATGTTTTCGTCACAAAAAAGTGCGGAAAAGGGCTTAAATAAACTTACTTATTACGTTAGTGCGGTATTCTTAATTTGTACTTTTTTAATTGGTTTTGGATTAATAAAATAGTTTGTGATAATTTATTTTAACTATTGTACATAACTTAGTATTGCAGTTATAATTATAATAGTATTATGGAAAGTAATAATTATGGTTCACAAACGCTGGTACGATAAAAATCCTAAATTGAGCGAACTTATTGCCTATCTTGAAGAACAGGAACGTAATGTTCAAGATGCATTTTCTCAGCATCTTTTGCAAATTTTGATTTATGAATTTAATTTTAATCTTGATGAACAAATAAGTAAATTAAGCGAACCTTGGGAGCATCCTTATAACCGCTGGTATGATGAAAATATTGAACTGTTTACAATTGTTCAATTTATAAAAACTTTGTCTTACGATGAGCAGTCTTATCTTGTTGACAGTGTTGTATCTCATGTGTTAATTGATAATTTGAAAGAAAAAAATAATGACTAAAAAAATTCTCATAACAGGTGCAACAAAGGGTATTGGCAGAAAAATTTTTGAAGAAATGCTTTCTGTCGGTGAAGTTTTTGTAATTGCAAGAAACAGAGAGCTTCTTGAAGAATTAAAAATTCTTGGGGCGAAAGATGTGTTACACTGTGATTTGTCGTCGGATATAAAATTTGCTGACTCTTTTATAGTAAATAACCAAATAAATGTTTTAATTAATAATGCGGGAATATATAATTATTCTGCACTGTCGGAAGAAAATACAGATACTATTGATGATATTATTAAAACTAATATTAAAGCACCGATATGTCTTTCAAAATTTGTTTTGCCTGAAATGAAAAAAAATAAATGGGGTAGAATAATAAATATCGGTTCAATATCAGGAGTTATGGGCGAAGCTTATGCAAGTGTTTATTCTGCCTCAAAAGCATCTTTAATCGGTTTTTCAAAGGCATTGGCTCTTGAAACCGCAGAATATAATATTACAGTAAATACAATAAATCCGGGCTGGGTTGATACTGAATTAGGCAATAATTCTATAAATGAGTCTGAATTTTCTAAAGATGAAATAATTGAAACTATTCCTCAAAAACGATTTGTAGATCCTGTCGAAATTGCAAAATTGGTTAAATATCTTATATCAGATGATGCAAGAGGTATTACGGGGCAGTCAATAAATATTTGTGCAGGTTTAAGCGTAGGGTATTAACGAAAACAGCTTTGACGGTAAGTAAAAACCTTAAAAACCTCATTACGCTTTTAGTAGCGGTATCTGTTAAATTGCAATTGGTTATTAATGTTTTGCAATTGATTATTTTGCTGCATTAAATTGTTGTTAATGTTCATTAATTCTATATTTCTAACATATTGTTGTTTAATCATTTCATTATTTTGTTGAACAACTGTATTTCTATATGCTTGTTCTTTTTCAGCAGCAATTTTTTTGTTTAATTCATCGGTTAATCTATATTGATTTCGAGTTACACTTTCAAAGCATTTTGCACGTTCTGTTCCCGAATATCTTTTTATACATTCGTTTGTATCTTTAAAAAAGCTATCTTGGCGTTTTTCCCAATACGAATAATTATTATAGTTTGATTCTTCTATAATTTTGTTCCAGTCAGGTTTTTCTGTAAAAACTTTCATTGAATTGCATGCATCGTTAATTTTTGCCTGCTCTAAATTAATTATGTCAGCGTTTATGTCGGCTCTGTAATTTACTGTGTAAATTCTGTTTCTTGCATCATATAGGTATTTTAATTTTATATTTTTATTATCTTCACATTTTGCGTATCTGATATAATTATCAGGACTCATTGGATTTAATTTAATTAAGTATAGTGCTAATGATTTGGCTTTTTGTATGTTGTTTTGTCTATAGTAGACTTTAAATAATACTTCATTTGCCAAATAATAATTTTTATCGGTTTTTGGCGTTTTTAAGGCATATTCTGCCGCTATTGCTAAATTCCCGATATTCAAATAACAATCGGCAATATAGGCATAAAAGTTTTGTTTATTGCTTAGCAAATATACTTCATCCAGGGCTTTATCATATTGTTTTGATTTGTAATTTCCCATAAAAATGAGTTCTGCTAAATAGTTTTTATCAAAATGCTTATCTTGATTTCTTATAAAACCTAACTGATTTAATCCTGCATAATAATTTCCATTACTTATATCAAGCAAATACAGTGAAAATCTTGCAGGTGTAAAATTAGGGTATTTTTTTAGAATTTTATTGTATTTCCCTTTCAAATATAAATTATTTATTTTCTTTATTGTTTTATATTCTTGCTTGTTTTCGCTGCTTAACTTTTTGTAATCGGCATCAGTATAGTTATTAAAATTGTAAACATTGTGAGTTTTTGAAAAAGAATAATATTTATAATATGCATTTTCAACATCTTTTGAGTTAACTGCATAGCAGCATTGTGCAAGACCAATGACAAATAATAATAAAAATAAAGTAAATTTTCTCATAAAATTAAATTCCTAAAATAAATCGTTTTTAGACGAACTCGGTTTATTAGAGTTATATAATGAAGGTTTTTCTTTTATTTCAGATAAGTATTTCTGAGTTATTTTATTTGCTGAAGACTTTTTAGGCGTTATAAAAAATGTTATATTTTCATTATGGTTTGTTATAGCTGTACCGTTTATTCTTGTACATGCTTCACAAGTCCATTCGCCATTTATTACGCGACCATCGGTGCATTTTATTTCAGCCAACCCTTTTTGACCTTTGCATGTGCCGATTAAATAACTTGATATCGGTATAAATGTTACCCAACCTGTACCGGAGCAGGTTATGCCACCGGGTGTTGTTTGAACTTTTATTATTCCATGCCCTTGCAGGTCTAAATCAATTGTTCCTTGGAAAATCTCATTATAATCATCAAATTTTCCGACAACATTTGCCGTACAGCCGGTTGTAATTAGTACAAAAAATAAAATTAATATAAAAATCTTTTTCATAAATCACTCTTATCGAATAGCCGGAAAGGCATAGATTTCACCGTTTGTATTTCGCCATTGCAAATATCCGGTTTTGGTTGTTTTGTCTTTTTCAAAAACTTTTATAAGCAGCCAATTGCCTTTTACTGCTTGAAGCTGTATTTTGTTTGGTTGTTCTATTTGTCCGCAGTTTTGGGCTTCAATCGTGGTTGATGTTTTTAGATTTTTTACTTCTTGAGGAATATCTTTTAACAGATATATGCCGTATTTTCTGCCGTATAAATTATAAAATGTTCTTAAATTTAATAATCTGTACGGGTCGCTTTCATCTTTTTTTATCCAGCCTTTTTTATTTGAATTTCTGTCATATATAACTTCTATCCAGTCTCCATTGTCGTCAATAGCTGTCAAAAAGGCCAGTTCTTTTGCTTGTACAAATACTGTAAACAAATTGCTCATAGATGTATTCGGGCAATTGAAATTCTTGTAATCCCAGTTGCATTGAAGCACAATTTCCGATTGTTCATTTGGTTGAGAGTATATTTTTAAATCTTTAGGCGATTGGTAAAACCCTCTTGTTTCCGTGCTTATATTCGAAACATAATACGGAACAACATCTGCAAATGCAGGTATATTAACCAATATAAAAGTAAGAATTAATAATAAATATCTTTTCATTTATTTACTCCCTAAAACTTATATCCGAATATTCTTTTTGCAGTTGGTTTTTAACTGAATTCATTTGTGCATCAATAGTTTCGTCATTTAATGTAGCTTTTTTGTCTTGCATATAAATTCTGAACGCTACACTTTTGAATCCCTCTTTAATGTGTTCACCCATATAAATATCAAAAATTTCGCTTTTAACAAACAAATCATTTTGTATTGCTTTTTTAATAACTTTTTGAATGTCTGTATATTTTACGTCATTTTTTATTACGAAAGCAATATCTCTTTGAACTTCAGGGAATTGCGGTAATTGTTTGTATTTTGTTATTGAATTTTGAACTGCATTTATTATTTCATCCAAATTAAGTTCAAAGATATAAGCATTTTGATTAATTTTCATCTTATTACGTAGGTTAGGATGAATTTCTCCAAAATATCCAAGCTCAATAGGTTTTTTAGATAATAAGCTTACTTGAGCGGTTCTATACGGGTGCATAATATTTACATCGCTGTTAAGCGTGTATTGAACTCTATTTTGTAAATTTAATTCTTCAAATAATTTTTCAAAAATACCTTTTACTGTATAGAAATCAGTTTCTTCTGAGTGCTGCCATTTAGAGGTTTGGACATTACCCGTAATAACACCTGCGAGTTTTCTGGTTTCAGTGACGCCTGTGTTCTTTTCTGATGACTCTTCTGTTTTAAAATATACTCTTCCGATTTCGTAACCCCAGAAATTTTTTATTCCCTGGTCGTAGTTACCTTTTAGTATGTTCAGAATATTTGCCGCAAGTGTTTGTCTTAACATTGAGTAATCTTCACTTTGGACATTTGCGACTTTTACTGCTTTTTCGTCATCGTAAGTTATTCCGTATTGTTCTAACAGAGGTTTTCCGATTAATGATGTGGTTACAAGTTCGTTTAAACCAGAAGAAAGCATTATATTATGAATTTTTTTGATAACTTTTTCATCAAAAGAATATTCCGCAGAACCTGAGCCGATTGAAACTGTCGGAGTTATTTTATCATAACCGTTAATTCTTGCGATTTCTTCTATTAAATCGATTTCTCTTTCAACATCGCCTCTTCTATGAGACGGAACTTCAAATTTTGCGGCAATTTCATTTTTTCCGCAAGATTTAAATCCAAGATTTTCGGCTATTTCAATGCATCTTAATGCATCAATTTCGCAGCCTAAAATTCTTTTAACTTCGCTAAATCTTAGTGTGATATATTGAGGTTCTAATTTGTTAATGCCGGTTTCAACCATACCCTCAATTTTAGCATCTGCAAGTTCTGTTAGTAATTGCATTGCTCTCATAAGTGCAGGTTTAACGGCTTCTATATCAATACCTCTTTCAAATCTTGCAGAGGCTTCCGAACGATATCCTACACTTCTTGCACTTCTTCTGTTTGAGGCAGGTGTAAAATAAGCCGCTTCCAAGGCGATATTTTTTGTATTATCATCAATTTCTGAATTTGCTCCACCGAATACGCCTGCAAGACAAACCCCTTCGTCTTTTGTTGAGATTAAAACACTATCTTTTGTAAGGGTTCTTTCTACTTCATCAAGTGTTACAAGTTTTTCTCCCTCGTTTGCTCTTCTTACGCATAAATAACCGTTCAATTTATCGTAATCAAATGCATGAAGAGGTGTTCCGTATTCTAAAAGCACGTAGTTTGTTATATCTACAACATTGTTTATTGCTCTTATTCCTGATGAAATTAATCTGTTTTGCATCCAGTCAGGAGACAGTTTTATAGTGATATCTTTTAAAAGTCCTACGGAATAGTATTTGCAGACATCTTCATCTTTTATTTCAACTTCAAATTTATCTGTTGATAAATCTTGTGTAGGCTGTAATGGTGAAAATTTAAGCGGTCTGTTGAAAAGAGTACTGATTTCTCTTGCAACGCCTAAAACTGACATTTCATCGCCTCTGTTTGCAGTAGGTGCAACGTCAATTACCGTATCAGTTTCAAGATGCAGTACATCTTCAAGTTTTTCGCCTAATTTTATATCATCAAATAATCTGTTTAAAATTAAAATACCGTCTTCTTCCTGATAGTTTCTTTCAGATAAGCCTAATTCGTCAGAAGAGCAAAGCATACCTTGTGATTCAACGCCTCTAATTGTTGCAGGTGTAAGAGTAAAAGTTTCGCCTGTTTTGCGGTCTAGAACTTGTGAACCTACTGATGCGTATGGAATAATTTGTCCCTCTTCTATGTTTTGAGCTCCGCAAACAACTGTTTTTATTCCGTTTCCTGTGTTTACATCAACCAGATGTAATTTATCAGCATTCGGATGCGGATTTATTTTTTCTATTTTTGCTGTAATTATATTTGTGAATGCGGGTTTAATTTCTTCCGTTGATTCAACTTCTAAGCCGCTCATTGTTAGTTCGTGAGCTATTTGTTTTACGTCTATGTCTGAAATATCCACAAATTCGTTTAACCAATTTATTGAAACTTTCATTTTATATCCTTCTTTCTATTCTTACTTTTTTATTTAATTTTAGCCCAAAAGTACTTTATTGTAAAACTTTTCAATTTTTTCTTTCATTGATTTAATCTGTTCTCTGCTTTCTGCCTCTATATAAATTCTAAGCAGCGGCTCTGTCCCGCTCGGACGAACCAAAATCCAACTTTCATTCGTGAAAACAAGCTTTACTCCGTCTTTTTGATTTTTTGATTTTACTGTTAAATCTTCTACTGTTTCAGTTTGTTTAAAACTTTCTAAAATTTGTTTAGTTGTGCTGTCGCTTTCAAGTTTTAAATCAATTCTGTCTTTTACGTATTTTTTGCCTGCTAATGCGTATAAATCCTCAAGCATTTTTGAAAGCGGTTTATTTTCGTAAGCAAGCATTTCAAGTATTAAGAGATTTGCGAGTATGCCGTCTTTTTCTGGAATATGAAAACCTGTGCTTAATCCTCCCGAATCTTCTCCGCCTATAAGAGTTTTAAATTCTCTCATTGCTGAACCTACATGCTTAAACCCGACAGCTGTTTCAACTACTTTTACATCCGTAAGTTGTGCAATTTTATTTAAAAGGTTGCTTGACCCTACTGTTTTTACCAAAACGCCGTCTTGGTTTTTGTTGTTTTTTAAGTGCATCATCAGCATTGCAATTATTTCGTCAGGGAGAATCCAATTACCTGTTTCATCAATTACGCCAAATCTGTCGCCGTCTCCGTCATTTGCAAACCCGATTGCATTTTGGGATGATTTTACTTTTTCTATTAAATCGTCAATATATGGCGGTTTAGGTTCAGGCATTTTTCCGTCAAAATTTTTATCATGGTTCATATTTATTGAACTGTATTTTATTCCGAATTCATCAAGTAATTTGTCAAAATACCCTATTGTTGCAGAGTGGAGTCCGTCAAAAATAATGTTTTTATCAATGGCTTTTATTTTATCGAAATCAATGATATTTTTTATTTGAGAGAAATAATTCTCGCTGAAATCAATAGTTTCAAATTTACCGTTGTTGTTATTTTCAATATCAGAGCCAAGGTATGATGTAATTTTTTTAGTAATATCATCTGTTGCAGGGCCTGCATAATCAGGTATAAACTTCAATCCAAGATATTCAGGCGGGTTGTGCGATGCTGTAAACATTATTGCACAAGCATTATAGTATTTTGCATTGTATGCCAGCACAGGTGTTGGTATAATTTTATCACTTAGTAATACTGTAAATCCTTTTTTTGCAAGTTCTTCCGCACATAGCGAACCAAATTCTTCTGCCATATTTCGAGGGTCGTACCCGATAAGAATTTTTTTAGTCAAACCGAATGTCTCAAAAATATATTTTGCAATCGCTCTTGTTGCAATAAGAACGTTTTCTTCCGTAAAATCTTTTCCTACAACGGCACGCCAGCCGTCTGTTCCAAATTTTATATTTGCCATGTCTCCTGCCTTTTAGTAAAATTATAATCAAAATATATAGAGGTTACAATGGGATTTTTAAATTCGGTTAAGGAAATAGTTTTTTTAGGCCCTGGTGGGTCTTATTCTGAGATGGCTAAGGATTTTTTCTGTAAAAATTTCAACTTGAATGTTATGGAAACTCCGTTTAAAACTATTACTCAAGTTATTGAATATGTTGATAAAAATGAAGATATTCTGGGGGTTATTCCTGTCGAAAATTCTATTGAGGGTGCGGTAAGAGAGGCAATTGACTGTTTAATCAAAACAAAAAATACGGATTTGCAGTATATTGCTGAATACGTTATGCCTATAAGACATTGTTTGCTCTCAAAATGCAATGATATTAATTCTGTTTCAGGTTTAATTTCCCATCCGCAGGCTATTGCTCAATGCTTGGGCTTTATTCACAATCGTCTGCCAAAAAATATTGATATTGTTAAAGCAACAAGTACTGCTAAGGCTGCTGTTTTGCTTGATGAATATGCTTTAACTTATTCTGCAATTGGAAGTGCTAAAACGGCTGAATTGTATAATTTAAATATTTTGGAAAAGAATATTAATGATGACCCTACAAACCAAACCAGATTTATCTTAATTGGAAAATACAAAACTCATTGTACAGGTAATGATAAGACTTCTCTTGCCTTTTCAACTGAAAATAAGCCGGGAATGCTTTTGGAAGCTTTGAAAGTTTTTCAAAATTACAATATAAATCTTTGTTATATTGATTCAAGACCGTCAAAAATAGTTTTTGGTGAATATACGTTTTTAGTTGATTTTGACGGGCATGTTTCCGATGAAATAATTTCAAAGGCTATAGAAGAATTGAAAACAAAAACAAGCTATTTCAGAATAGTTGGCTCATACGAAAAGTTATCTTAAATAAAAATAACAAAATTTTTCAATGCAAAACAGTCAACGAATGACATTGACAAAGCTTTGTATTAAGATTAGGAAACTAAACTTCTGCTAATTTTTCAAGTTTTAATTTTTGGTCATATTCTATCAAGAGATTTATTAATTCGTCCAAATCTCCGTCTATAACAGTCCAAACATTTAAGTTTTGACCTATTCTGTGGTCAGTCAGTCTGCCTTGAGGGAAGTTATAAGTTCTGATACGTTCCGAACGGTCGCCTGTTCCGACTTGCGAACGTCTTAAGTCGGTTATTTCTTTTGTTTGTTTTTGAACTTCCAAATCATACAATTTTGCTTTCAAAATTTGCATGGCTCTTTCTTTGTTTTGCAATTGCGAACGTTCTTCTGTACAGAAAATCATAATTCCTGTAGGTTTGTGGAACAATCTTGCGGCTGTTTCAACTTTGTTTACGTTTTGTCCTCCTGCACCTCCGGAACGGGCTGTTGACATTTCTATATCTTCAGGTCTTATTTCTATTTCAACATCATCTACTTCAGGCATTACTGCAACTGTTGCTGTAGAGGTATGTACACGCCCTTGTGATTCTGTCTGCGGAACTCTTTGGACTCTGTGTACTCCTGATTCGTATTTTAGTTTTGAGTAGATTGCATCACCCTTTACTGATATAATTACTTCCGATACCCCGCCTGCTTCTGATTCTGTTACTGATAAGACTTGTGTCTGCCAGCCTTGTTTATCGGCGTATCGCATATACATTCTCATTAGGTCGCCTGCAAATATATTTGCTTCGTCTCCGCCTGCACTTCCTCTTATTTCAAGCATGATATCTTTGTCATCCATAGGGTCTCTTGGAAGCAGCAATATTCTCATTCTCTCTTCGCACTCAGCTATTATATTTTCGTTTTCTTCCATTTCTGATTTTAAAAATTCTTTCATTTCATGGTCAGATTCACTTTTTATTAGCTCTTTTGCGTCTGCAATTGCATCATTCGCATTTTTCCATTTATAGTAAACCTCTACGGTTTCTTCCATAGATTTTCTCTGTTTTGATAAATCTCTAAATTTATTATAATCTTGTATTATTGCGGGATCTGAAAGCGTTTCTCCCAATTCAATATATTTTTTTTCTATTTGTACAATTTTGTCTAACATGTCTTTCATAATTTAATCCCTCATTTAAAAATATTATATCAGAAAAAAACTATTTGACTATTTATACCTAACATTTAAAATATTATTATGGCTAAACCAAAAATAATAGCACTTGTGGATTGCGATTCGTTTTTTGTTTCTGTAGAGCAGGCTTTAAAACCTGAATTGAAAAATAAGCCTGTTTGCGTGTTAAGCAACAATGATGGATGTGTAATTGCCCGTTCCAGAGAGGCAAAAGCCCTTGGAATTACTATGGGTATGCCTTATTTTATGGCAAAACGTGAATTTAAAGATTGTACATATTTGTCAGGTAATCATGATTTGTATGAAGAATATTCAAAAAAAATAATGAATGTTTTACGTGATTTTAGCCCGGATGTCGAAGTCTATTCTATAGATGAAGCTTTTGTTGAACTAACTGGACTCAGACGATTGTACAAAATGAATTATGCTAAACTTGCTCTTAGGATTAGGTCAAAAATAAAAGAAGACCTTGATATCCCTGTATCAATCGGGCTTGCTCCGAGTAAAACTCTGGCTAAGCTTGCAAGTGATAAGGCAAAAAACACAGGCGGCTTGTATATTATCGGTTCAGGAAAAATTGTTAAAGAATTAAAAAATACTAAAGTGGATGAAATTTGGGGCATCGGGCGTAATATAGCTGCTCTTCTTAGAAAGCACGGAGTTTTGAATGCTTATGAGTTGGTTTCTCAATCTGATGAATGGCTAAAATCAAAAATAAGTATAACCGCAGTTGAGTTGAAACATGAACTTATGGGAGAATCGGTTTTCCCCGTCGAGTCGAAAGAAAAAATTCCGAAATCAATCCAGCATACTTCTTCTTTTAAAAAGTTTACTTCCGATAAAAATTTTATAATCAATTCTCTTAACTATCATATTCATAGAGCATGTTCAAAGTTAAGAGAATTAAATGCCTCTTGCCTTTCTGTATCAATTATTTTGAGAACAAAAGATTTTAAAACTTATAAAGAAAAACGTATTTTATCTGCACCTGTTAATTTTGAGCTTGAAATATCTTCAATTGCTAAAGAACTGTTCGAAAAAATATACAGTCCTGAAATTTTGTATAGAAGTTCAGGTGTCGTACTTGATAAATTTTCTTTTGATAATGAAGAACAACTGTATCTTTTTGACGATAATGTCGTTTCCGAAAAGAAAAACAATCTTGCCAAAACTTTGGATAAAATAGAAAAAAAATACGGAAAAAATACAATAAAAACCGGTTACTAAAAGAGCACGTTGATGTATCTTGGATTTTACCCAATAAATTGGTTTTAAGGCAGTTTTTATCATATTCTCTTGTGTAGGAATGCTCAATATGAAAACTTTTTGCTGAAAATAAGCAAGTAATTTTTATCAATTGAAAAGTACTTTTAATACCCCAAAAAGCATGATAAATAGCTGAAGAAAGCCAAATGTAACGAAATGTAAATCTGAATTTAAAACCTGAAAAAGATTGCCTAGTCAAGGTTTAAACCACATTGAAGCATGAAAACCATGATGAACATGGAGTTTAGGGCTAAAGTTTTCAGAACAAAGTGCCGATAAGGAAAATGTTAGGTGATAATACAAAACTCGAAAAGACTA
>JAFVDH010000065.1 GCA_017478515.1 bacterium | reverse complement strand
TCCTCCTGTATTTACAAGTGCATCGTTAGAAGAATTGTTTGTTCCATTTACTGTTGGTTGCGGAGGAATTGGTTGACCTTGATTTGATTTGTCTCCAGGAGTTAGAGTTAAATCAACAGGTTTTTCTCCTCCTGTATTTACAAGTGCATCGTTAGAAGAATTGTTTGTTCCATTTACTGTTGGTTGCGGAGGAATTGGTTGACCTTGATTTGATTTGTCTCCAGGAGTTAGAGTCGTAGTATCAATCGTTCCATTTACATTATTTATACCACTTACAATTTTATTAATAAAATTTTCTAAAGATTTTATAAAATTATTTACAACTATACCACCGTTATCCATACCACCAATCGATTTTTCAAAAGAAGAAAAATCAACTGTTGAAAATACAACATCATCAACTAATTCCGGAATTTTTTGTTGTTGCACAGATTTATTTCGAGGTTGGGCCTTTAATTCTTTAACTAAATTTAATTTTGCTTGAAATTGAAGATTTCTGTTAATGTTCATACTATACTCCTTTTTTACCTTATTTCCTAACACTTTTCATGTCGGCAACATGGCTAAAAAGCTTTAGTACTCCCCATCCCATCATATCATATCATATCATATAGGTGATTATAACTGGGTTTCAGCCATTTTAAAATTCATATTTACAAAAATTAACAATTTTATCTAAAGTCGTTGTGTTAAAGTATTATCAATAGTTTTCAAACCTTAACACTTCTTAATATTACAAAGCGTATCTAATTCTGAGAATTAGGTTTATATTTTCTACCACAAAATTTTAAACTTTAAAAAATGTCAAACTTAAAAGCAGCTTTTGAACCGCTTGCTACACCACCTATAATAACTACTTTTGTCATAATAAATATTTTAATACTAAAGACTAAACTTTTATATTAGACAATATACTTATTTTATCTGTCAATAAAAATCCAGTTTGCACCGTTAGAATTTGTTCCAAAACAATCTTTACACAAATCAAAATTCTTTAAATCTTCATTTAGATGAATTTTTCTAATCTTAGAATAAACTTCTGAATTCCAAGCCTCCATTATCTTTGTATCCAGTATATTTCGTTTAATCATACCCTCAGAATCTTGACAACATAAAGCAAAATCACCATTACTTAATATCGGTATTCTTTCAAATAAATCATTACACGGATATAATTTCTTTCTTGATTTACTAATAAAATTTTTAACTTCTACTTTATTTGCCCATGTTACAGCTCTTTGAAATCTCAAAGACTCAACTTTAAATACCCAGTAAAAAAAGAATTTGATTACATCTGAAAATTTATTTTCATCATATAAAACCATTGATAAATTAATTTTTAATTTATTTTTTTGTTTCTTTTTAGCTTTAATTAAATTTTTTATATTTTTTACAGTTTTTTTATAATCTAAACCCATTGTCGTCTTATATTTTTCTTCATCTACTGCATTTAAAGAAATATTTATAAGATTTATATCTGCCTCAATAATTTTATTTATAATTTCTTCATTACATGTATTAAAATTTGAAGTAATATTTATTGGAGTATTTGGGAAATTTAATTTCAATATCTTTATTCTTTCAAATATCTTTTTATCTAAAAAAGGTTCACCAATAAAAAATAAATCAAATAAAACAGGATTTATATTTTCTTCTTTAATTCGAGTAATTATTTTATTAAAAATTTCATCACTCATAGGAAAATGCTGTCTTTCCATTTTCGTATACGGACAAAAAACACATTTGGCATTGCAAACACTTGTAGTTTCAATCATAAATTTCATGTTTTTATGACTGTTATTGTATTGTAATCTGTTTTGAATTTTTTTATTGATAAAAATTTTATATATTTTTTTAGAACAAATAAAATCATAAATAGCCGAACAAATATTATTTGTTTCAATTAAATTTCTTGCTAATTCTTGTATTTTCACAAAAACTCCATTATAAAACAAAATATATACTTTTTAAGATTTACCACAAAAAAAACAAATAAAAAAGGGCTAATAAAGAATTAGCCCTCAAAATTATTTTTTGAAAAACAATTATTTATTATAGATAATTGTTAATTCATCACCAGGATTCAATGCTGAATCATTTACTGATGAAGGTAAGATAACATATCTAACTTCATCACCTAATTCATAAAGAACACCGAATGTACCAGATACTGCTAATTTAGCTGTATCAGCAATGAAGTAACCTAAAGTAACAAATGATTTACCAACATTTCTTAAACCTGCAACAGGTTGTAATGATAATGTGTTAGCAAAAGCATTTGACCAGTTATCAACATATCTTTCGCCATCGTTAGAGATGTTCATAGCTTCTGTTGAAACAGTTCTTGCAGCAGTACCGCCAACTCTTGCAACTGCTGAAACCGGTGTTGCAATTAAACGAGCTACAAAGTTAGTTGTTTTTTCAGTATCAACTGATGCACTTGTTACACTTGTAGGGAAATCAGCTTTAACTGAACCGTTTTTAATTGTGTTGAATTTAACTTTTACATAACCAGGGTTTTTAACGCCAGGTCTTGCAACTTCAACAACTTCACCAATAACTTTAGAACCTGCTTTGAAACATTGTCCTGCTACTACTGAATCTTCTGTTGTTTCAGCGTAAATTGTTTCGCCGATATTGATGTGTCTTGCATCAACTCTTTCTTTAATTTTAACTCTTACTGTTGCTGTATTAGCTGAATCTGCTAAGTAAGCTGCATTATAGTATCTGCTGTGGCTTAAAGTTACAACAACTTTTTGTAATTGTTCTGTTGTTAAGTATTTTTCGCTTGCAACTGATGCTAAATCAGGTAAGTTATTTAAAATACCTGAATCCATAACTTTAACAGTTGGAGCTACAGCCCAGTTAGGAATTTCTTTCATTTCATATTTGTTAGCTAATAAGCCCATTTCTGATGAAGATGGAGTATTAGTTAATAATTGAGCTAATGTAGCAAATACTTCAGCTTTAGTGATTTTTTGGTCAGGTCTGAAGTTTTTGTCAGGGTAACCAATCATAACATTAGCTGCTAAAGCTCTGTAGATATAAGATTCTAATTTGTGACCTGCAACATCTTTGTAAGTGTATTTGTTAGATGCAGGAGTTTTTAAACCTAAACCTTCTGCTAAAGCATGAGCCATTTCTGAACGTAAAGCAGGAGTTTTTAAATCAAAAGCTTTACCTAAGATAGCTTCTAAGTCTGATGCTAAAGCTTTAGCTTCTGCATCAATTAAAACATTTTCTTTACCGGCAATAGCATAATCTTGAGCTGCTTTTAACATTTTTTCGCCGATTAAATAAACACCACGTGGTGATTCAGCAACTTCAACTGCTGATGAATTAAACATTGTTGGGTGTGCATAAGCTTCAGCATTTACATCTGCTGCCATAGCAGTTGATGAAGCCATTGCTAACACTGATAATGTTAATAATGATTTTGATAGTTTCATTTTTTTCTCCTTTTTATCTATTCTTAATAAAAAATTCTATCACTTTTCATGTCTATATTATAACGAACATGTAAATTTGCAACCAATTTTTAATATTTTTTAACTTTTAAATACTTGTATGATATAATTTTAACATGCACATTAATTCACAAAAAAAATTAGCAATCAGTATATCTTTAACATTCAATCTGATAATTATTGTATTAAAATTTATCGCAAGCTATATTTCAGGAAGTATATGTCTTTTATCGGAAGCCGTGCATTCTATAGCCGATTGTCTTGCATCATCGATAACATTTTTCGCCATAAAACGTTCAAGCCTGCCAGCTGATAAAGAACATCCTTTCGGACATGGAAAATATGAAGATATGGCAGGATTTATTGAGGGAATAATGATAATTTTTGCATCTGCTTTCATTTTATATGAGGCAAGTAAAAAAATTATTTTTGGTTATCACGAAAACATTGATTCTACTTTAGGCATCTATGTTATGGGAATTGCAATGGCTGCTAACATTATAGCCGGGAGTTATTCTTTATATGTTGCAAAAAAATCAAATTCAATATCACTTTATGCCGATGCTCAACATTTAAAAACAGATGTCTATTCATCTCTTGGCGTACTGATAGGGCTTGTGGCAATAAAATTAACCGGCATAAACATTTTAGATTCAATAATAGCACTCATTGTTGCAGGAATAATCTTCAAGGCAGGGTTTTTAATTGCAAAACAAACATTAAATAATCTTTTGGACGGTTCTGTTTCAAATAAAAAAATATCCGAAATAAATGAGATTTTGTTGTCATGCAAGGACATAAAAGGATTTAAAGATTTGAAAGCAAGAAATTTAGGGCCGATGATTAAGGTTGAAATAACAATATTTCTTGAAGATAGTATGAAACTTTCAACATGTCATCAAATTTGTGACAATATTGAGAACAAAATAAGTGAAAAAATAGGCGATGTAACAGTTCATATCCATGCAGAACCCGTCTCAATTCAACAAGTTAATGTATAAATTTTCATAATATTCTTGTAAAAGAAATTTTAAGGAAATATAATATCTGTAATCAAGTCATAAAATTCGCAAGATTTTAATTTAAAAGTTTAAGCAAAAAGGGGTGAATATGAAAAAAGTTAACGTAAAAGTTTGTGTTGGAACAACTTGTTATACACAAGGTCAAGACAACTTGAAAAAGTTATCAAAACTTATTCCTGAAAAATACGGAAATAAAGTTGAATTACTTCCGTCACAATGCTTGGGAGTATGTTCAATTCAATGGGGAGACCCTAAACCGCCTTATGCAAAAGTTAACGAAGATATTATTCAAGAGGCAACTGTAGAAAAAATTATAGAAGCTATTGATGAGAAATTAAAGGTATCATGTTAAAACCGGAAAATTGTTTAATTTTAATGATAGATATGCAGGAAAAACTTGTTAAGGCAACTCATGCCGAACAAGAAGTTTCTCAAGCGGAAAAACTGGTTAAAACAGCAGAAATCCTAAATATTCCGACCATCGTAAGCGAACAGTATCCTAAAGGGTTGGGATGCACATTGGACTGCTTAAAGAATAATTTTCAAAAATATGTAGAAAAAACTTCTTTCTCTGTATTAAAAGAAGAGACTTTGTGTGAAATTCTACAGGCATACGACAAAACACAAGTAGTTTTATTCGGAATTGAAGCACATATTTGCGTATATCAAACTGCAATGGATTTACTAGATAAGGGTTACGAAGTTTATCTTGTAAAAGATGCCTCTAAAAGCAGAAATGAGTACGAATTTAACACAGGAATAGAGCTTATGCGTCAGGAGGGAGTTAAAATAACCTGCCTTGAAATAGTGTTATTTGAATTATTACAAAGTTCTAAAAATCCTCATTTTAAAGAAATTCAAAGTTTAATAAAATAGTTTTATTATGCTTGACAATATGTAAATGAACGTTCAATATTCTTATCAATTAACGACTGTACTGATTGCATTTCAGTTTCACAGGCTTGTAAATCTGCTTGAACTGATTCTTTCTTGGTTTCGATAGTTTTTTCTTGTTTTTTAATATCATTTAAAGCTTTGTTGTAATTATCTTTAGCTTTTTCATATTCAAATTCATCATCACGAACTGTTTTCTTAGTACATTGCTTATTATCAGATGCAAATTTACCATTAATTTGATAAATACCATTTTCTAATTTAGCATATAAATAAGTATTATTAGTTATTTGATCATCAACTTTATAACCATTATTTAAAGCGGATTTGAATATACCGTAGTAGAATTTAGCAGTATTAATAGTTTCTTGTTCAATTACTTTTCCATAATTATCGACAATAACGTTTGATCGTGTATTACCTGTGCTGTTATCTGTATTTGATACTGAACGACCGTGTTCAGGATGTTGTTGGTTATATTCAAACCAACCTTTAACAGTATTATATGCATTATTATATGCTTTTTCATCAGCTGCAGAATCTGTGTGAGGGTCTAACAATTCATTACCTGATACTTTTGAAGTCATATCATAATCAGAAAAACCAAGTTCCGAACCATGTAAATGATAAACCATATATGACTCTTCAGGTAATGTTTTTAAATTTTCTTCATTTATAGAACCTGTTTCTATATAATCTGCAAATACACCACCATCCAGGTCATTTTCACAACAACATTCAAGCATATGACGTTCATAAAATCTTTTACATTCACCTTTGTTATTTACCCACATATGCTCAAAATCTGTAGAAGAACCATTTTTTTGACCATTCAAAATATCTCTAACTTGTTTTCCAAGTTCATTATCCGCAGACCAAGAATTGATAGCCTTTTCACCATTTAATAAAATTTCATCTATTGCAGCATCTTCATAGCCTAATTTTCTAAGCAAGTCATAATCATGCCAAATTTCTGTAGCAACATCATCTGATATGCCATTATATTTACCGCTTTCATCAAATCTGCCTGCCCAAGTATCAAATTTATAATTACCATGTTCTGCGATAAAATCATTTCCGGCATTGATATAATCATTTACATTATGAGAATAATAATATCTTTGTTCAGAAGTAATTAAAGCTCTAATTTCTGCATCTAAAGCATCTTCATTATTATTGTTATCAACATTATCAACATTAGAATTTGAAACAGTTGCATTTACAGCCGCAAACCAGTCAGTAACTTTATCGCCTGTCATTGCAGCAGCGAATGCATTGAAACATTTTGCATTATCTTTTGCAGTACCGTTACCAGCCATATTTGCTGCTGACATTGCAGCACCGTATGCACTGTCTAAAATAACTTGACCATCTTTATTAGTTAAATAAATAGGGTCTCTACCTGAATGTAAAGATACACTACCCATCAAACCTGAATATGTCAAGTTTTCTGTTGAAGCTTTATCATTTGCATCATATTGATAAGTATATAAAGCTGCATTTTTAGCTAAATCAAATTCTTCTTCAATATCTTCCGATTGGCAAGCTAATCTTAATTGGTCATTAGCAAGTTTCATTAATTTGTATTGGTCATCAGTGCGTCTCATTGTTAATGTTAACAATCTTGCTTGACATGCTGCTAATCCCATTTAAGTTGCCTTTCCTTTTTCCTAACAGTTTTTATGTCGGCAACATGGTCAAAAGGCTTTAGTACTCCCCATCCCATCATATCATATCATATCATATAGGTAATTATAACTGGGTTTCAGCCATTTTAAAATTCATATTTACAAAAGTTTACAATTTTTGTCCAAAATCGTATATTGTAGTATTGACAAAGGTTTTCAGGTTTGTAATATTTCTTAATGCTCAACCTGTATGCATGTCAGGTATAGAATATTTTAATTCTTAAACAGCAATTTTTCCAATTTAATTGTGTTGGTTTTCATTCTTATATCAAGTTCAACTCTTCTGCTTTTATCAAGGTCTTCTTTGCCGTCAGACATTATTGGAGAAGTGTTGCTTTTGCCCTCAACAATTAAAACTTTATGAATTTTATCTCTGTATTTTTTATTGTAATTTGTTTTAAACACATAATTAGCAATTGATGTAGCACGAAGAGCGGATAATTCAAGATTTTTGGTATATTGTTCATCCTGAGATTTCAACCCTTTAAACATTTGAGAATCCGTATGTCCCTCAATAACTATATGTTCAACTTTATCACTTATATCAGGGTTTGAAAATATAGTATCAATATATATAGGGAAAAACTTATCCAAATAATCTTTACCCTTTTGTGACAGAGTATAACTACCGGTATCAAACAATTCCAATTCCGAAATTTTAACCAAACCTGATATTTTATCGACGTTAACCTTAATATTATTTTGCAAGAATTTATCTGCAAGAGTTTCCGCCAATTCAATCTGCACAGCTTTTTCGGCAAATTTTGACTGAGAAAAGCCAACCATCGACATTATAAAAAGGGTTAAAAATATAATCATTAAGCCCAATAACAAATCAGACATTGTTACCCAAAAAATATTTTCTTCTTTATAATCGGATTTATTAATTGACTTTTTAAACATATCTGCACCTTAAAACACATTTAAACCTAAAAATCAGTGAATTCAAACATTATCCCTGAAATAAATCATCAACGGAATCAATTGCATGCTGAGTATAATTTTTTGCACTGTTTTCCTTAATTCTGTCAAGATTAAACAAAATATTATCCAAATACGGAACCATAACTGCAGCCAAACTTTTATCCAAAGCTTCTTGAAAATTTCCGGGCATTGTTTTCATAGCATTTGTTAAAGAATTATTTTGAATTTTAGTTGTTTTTAAAAGTTCAATCAAGAATTTTTCGGAAGTAACACTGTCAAATAGCTTATAGAAACAATCCTGAATTTCTGCAAGAGGATGTTTGCATTTGTAATTATACAAAAGTCGTTCAAGCATTAAGAAAATCAACGACTCACCAACCGCAAAAACGGAACATAAAGCAGCAATCTGCATATTAGATATTAAGTTAGCGATAGTCAACATAGTAGCCTCATTAGTAGTAAAATCAACATGAGCAAAAGCAAATGCAATATGCATAAACGTAAATAAAGGCCCCATGCCGGTTAATAATGTCGGTGTAACTTGAACAAATTTATAATTTAACTTAGAAGTAATCAGAACCTCTTCATTGAAAAAATATGCCGAATCAACCGTAGTTTGAATACCAGATACAACCTGAGAGGCATTTTCAAAAACGACATCCTCTTTTTCATTTGAAAGAACAACATTTTCATCAAATACAAGAGTGTTTCTAAACTCAGTCCAAATGTTTGAAATATAAGGATTTGAACTCAAGCCGTCATCAAACTCTTTAAATCTGAAACTTAAATCTGATTTTTTGAATTTTTTTAAATAATTTAAAAGATTAACCATTTGATTATTAATCTTTTGGTACTTGTAAACACAATATCCAACCGACCCGATAAAAAACAAAAATATTATACTTAATGCCGGGTTACACAAATATTTAAAAAATTCCATAAAAAACTCCCTCTTTTAAAGGGTATTGTATCACAAAAAATTGATTTATTGAAATAAACTGATATAATTTATTTATGCAGTGTCCAAAATGTAATCATGAAGTAAATGCCGATACAAAAATTTGTCCTAATTGTAAAAAGGTTTTACAGTTAACCTGCCCTGTTTGCGGAACTCTAAATAAAACAGGAATTTGCACTAAATGCGGATTTACAATTTTAAGTAAATGTCATAACTGCGGAAAAATTAATTTAACCCAAAATGAAAACTGCTCAAAATGCGGTATGGACACTTACTTGAGTATAGCATTGAATGAATCTTCCATACTTGATTTTGCATGTATAGTTATAGAATTTCCAAACATGTCAAGATTGAAAGAAATATTTAACTCTCAAGATGCATTTAAAAAATTTCAATCAAATCTTCATAATCTTATAGTAGGTTTTTGTTCTCAAATAGGAATAAAATGGCAAATTATAGATAAAGCTTACATAATCAAATTTAATAAAGAACAAACCTTTGATGATTCAGTATTTAAAGCCCTTTCTTTTATAATAGAAATTGCAAAACCGATAATGAAGCTTAATATAAAACTTCATCAATCGCACAACACCCTTTTAAGATGTAATTTTACATTAATAAAAAGAAATATAAATACAAGACCAAAAGATTTTAAATCAGGTTTTAACATAAAAATGATGTATAAAAACACATCACAAGGCCAATACCATAATGCCCTTCAAGTACTTCTTGACAGCAGTACCGCAGATGTTTTGAGAAACAAAATAAGCCTTGTACAGCTTGGAACAGTTCTTGTAAAAGATAAACTTGAAATTTTCTTTGAATTGGATTTGAAGAAATATATTCCTATGCCAAAAGAAAGTGATGAACCAAAAGACAGCCATATAAAAGAGCGTTTAAAAGAACTTTCTTTAGATGATATTGATACTGAACTTGAACTTCAAGGCGATGACACAATTATTCACAACATTAAAAAACTTAATTTTGATGAACAGGTCTGCGAATTTATAACTGTAGAATCCGGAGATTTAAACCATACCGTGCTTTCTCTGCTCGCTAAAAATCCGAAAAATATCATCTCAATAAAAACAAATAAAAAATATTATCCGATATCAAACGAAATTCCAAGAATAGTACTAAGCAACAAACTTTGTGAACGTGTAATAAAAGTAACTTGCACAGATGATACAAAAAATAAACCTTACGGATTTTTCTATGAACTTTTATCTTCAATATTTAAATTTTCAGTTTCCGCAAAAAACTTTGTAAATAACAACTTTGCAACATTTGAAACTCTTGATAAAACAGGAGTTGTTAAATCTTTAATAAATTTACAGCCAATAAAAGGTTTAAATCCTGAAGATGTAAGAGATACTTTGTATAATATATTTACGATACTGTTCAACTCTTTGGAACACTGTTTAATATATGTTGAAAATTTTGAAAAAGTTGATATAACATCATTTGAAATATTGCAGTTATTACTGAAAGATTTTGATAAATATAATTTAAATTTGCTTCTTCTTGCGGATGAAAACTTCTCATTGCATAAAAATTCCCACTTCTTATTATCAAATCCTGTATACACTGAAATAATATTAAAGGGTTCTAATTTTGAAAAAATAATAACTCCGCTTGTTGATTTATATTCAAACATATTAGACTCGTTCTATTTGGAAAAAATAGCACAATATACAAAAGGCTGCCCTTTATATTTAAGACATGCAACATATTATCTTCTTGAAAATGATATTCTTGAAGTTAAAAACAATAAATACGCAATTAAAAATCAAACCTCGGTGGTTTTTTCTCCTACGATAGAGAAGTTATTGGAAACAAGATTTAGATTTTTAACCCATAACAAAAGTGCTTACAGCGTATTTGTATTACTATTGTATTTAGGGCCAAGAATAGATATTGCAACACTGCAATCATTGAATATTCCTGATTTGGGAAATGTTTTGGGCATTCTTGATGAGAGCGGATATATATACTTAGAAGACAATATAGTATACTTTAACAACTATAACCTATTAAAATCAATCATTGACAATATGCTTGACGAAAATGAAAAGCAAAAAGTTGCAAGTTTTCTTTTAAACACTGTTGTCGATGAAAAAGTTCCTCTGCCTGTCAATTTGAATGTTTACACAATCCTGAACGATAAAAAGAAAATACAGGATGTATGGAAAAAACTTTCTAATATAGTATTGCTGTTAGGCGATTTCAGCTCTTACTTAAATTACAGCATAACATTACTGAAATTGATGGAAGAAGATTCTGACGAAGAAACACAAAAATCTATTAATGAATATAAAATGATAATTTATGAAAACATTTCAAATATGTTATATAAATTTATCCCGACAAAGCTTTATAACTTCTCTAAACTTGTTTTAGAAAATATAGAACACGCAATGGAAGATAAAAAAGTTATTAACCTTTGCAACAAAATACTGCAATGCTGCCTAAGAACAGGAAACTACACACAGGCAACTACACTGTCAAATAAAATTCTGTCAAGACTGCCTGAATCAACATTTAACCCTGCAGATAAGAATTTTAATAAAATATTGTTCTGGGTATCTTTGATAAAGGTAAATATATTCTTCAACACAGGATATTTAAAAGAATGTGTATCTTTAGGCGAAGATTTGATATCAATGTTTACACCTGAAAATATAGCACTGCTGATAACGGATAAAATGCCTCAAGACCAGGTATTTTCGTCAATTTTTGACACGGTAGGATATGTATGTATCGCAAAAATATTCCAATCGGAAGATGTAAGACCGTTAATAAAAAGAGTAGCAGATCAATTGGAAGTTTTACCTGAATCATATTCGTTGTTTATATATCTTCAAAGATTTATGAGAGGAGAGGATTACGATTTGAATATTAATCCTCAAATGCTTATAGATTCAAATATTTTTGGAACATATATATATAACATATTAAAAGCATTTGAATTTATAAATAGTGACATAAGAATGTTTGCAAAGAATGTATATCAAGCAAAATTATCGGCTAAAGAAAACAATTTGGCACAACTTGACTTAATATGCGACCTTTTAATCGGATATTCATATAAAGTTCTCGGCGAATACGATAAATCAAATAAAATTTATCAAAACGTAAAAGAAATAGGAAACCAAAACGGCTTATTAAACGCATCTATACTGGCATGGTACTTTATAGGCGATTTAAAAATTGTCCAAAACCACCCTGATATAGGACTTGGTATTGCAAAGAATACGATGGCACTGCTTGATAAAAATCCTGATTCAAATGAATTATTATCAATAATGTTTAATCTGTTAATATCAAGAATATATACCCAAATGGGCGAAAATGAAAAAGCAGAGTCATACAAAAATCAGGCACAACTGTTAATAGATAAAAACGAATTAAACAACAACTATTTTTTCAAACCAAAAATGAAAGAAAGTGAAAGTTAGCATCTCTGAATAATATCAACCCAACCGTCAGTTAAAGCCTTGATTATTATTCCCGAACGTCTTGTCACACCAAATTTGTGTAAAATAGAAGCAACGTAAAATTTAGCTGTATGAGTGCTAATTAGAAGTTCATCAGCTATTTCATAGTTATTAAGACCTTTTACAACTTCAATCAAAACTTCTTCTTCTCTTGTTGTCAAAACATTCTTTGGACGGCCAAAAGATAAATTAATCGAATACATACAAAAAAACTTTTTTCCTTTGTTTTAACTTTACAAAATTTCCTGTAAATATTGTTATATATATTTACGTTTTAAAAGTTACTATACAAAAAATTCGTAATATGGGGTATGAAAAATAATGTGTTTTTGAGATAATGAAAACATGAAACGTGTAATTTATATATCATTAATACTACTGGTTTTTTTGCTGTTTTTAAAAGCCTGTATAAGAAAAGATGTTCCGGAACAAGAAACAGCAAATAATCAAAACCTAAATCAAAAAACAGAATTTGAATTCCCGCAAAAAGCAAAAACCGTAACCATAAACGGAACGGATTATCTTCAAAGCCAAGCTCCAACAGGTAAATTCGGAGGCGAGGTTATTTTATCAATATTCGGAGAAGGCCCGAAAACATTTAATCCGTTTACGTCAAAAGACGCCACCTCTTCTCAAATGGCAGGCATGATGTTTGACGGACTGTTCACAACAGACGCCAAAACAGGCGAAGTTATTCCAAAACTTGCAAAAAAATATGAACTAAAAGGGAATGATTATTATATATATTTACGAAAGGGAATACAATGGTCTGACGGAAATCCGATAACGGCAGATGATGTAATTTTTACCTGGAAAAATATAATTTTTGCAGGATTAGGCAATACATCGTTAAGAGACAGCTGCATAATAGACGGTAAACTGCCGTTAATAACAAAAATTGACGATTATACAGTAAAATTCAGTTTGCCAAGACCATTTGCACCATTTTTGAGACAATTGTCGGCAGAAGTTGCACCAAAACATATTTTTGAACCCGCAGTAAAACAAGGGGCAAAATACTTTGACGGATTTTATTCCACTACAACTCCTCCCGAAAAATTTGTAACTTCAGGAGCTTTCAAACTCAAAGAATACAAACCTGCCCAAAGAGTTGTTTTTGTTAGAAACCCAAATTACTACGAAATAAATACAAAAAATGAAAAATTACCTTACTTAAATAAAGTAGTTTACTTGATAGTAGGCGATGCAAATAACGAAATATTAAAATTTGAAGCCAAAGAAATAGACGTAATCTCATTAAAGGGTTCAAATGTAGCAAGATATAAACAAAAAGAACCAAATGCCGACTACAAAATTTATAACATAGGGCCTGATACAGGAACAATGTTTATTGTTCTTAATTTAAACAACAGGAAAAACTCTGAGGGTAAATATTACGTTCAACCGGAAAAACAATTCTGGTTTAAAGATAAAAACTTCCGTTATGCAATAGATTATGCCATAGACAGAGATAATATGGTTCAAAATATAGCAAACGGTCTTGCAGAACCTTTATTTACCGCAGAAAGCCTAAATTCCATTTTCTTAAACAAAAATATTAAAGGTCACAAAAGAGATATTGATATTTCAAGAGAATACTTAAAACAATCAGGCTTTTCAACAAATAAAAACGGAAAACTTATTGACAAATACGGCAATAATGTGGAATTTGATTTATATACCAACGCAGGCAATATCGAAAGAGAATCTTTAGGAGTTATGATAAAACAAGACCTTGAAGATTTAGGAATGAAAATTAACTTCAAACCGATAGAATTCAATACACTCGTAAACAAAATGGTAAATACGCTTGATTGGGATATGATATTAATGGGCTTAACAGGTTCGCCGCTAGAACCGCATAACGGCAAAAATGTTTGGAATTCCTACGGGTCGCTGCATTTGTTTAACCAAAGATTAGAAAAATTATCGTACGATGACCGATTGGATTTTGAAAAACAGTTAGACGAAATATATGACAAAGCCTCTTTAGAAACAGATTTTAAAGCAAGAAAAGCCTTGTATGATAAATATCAACAGATAATATACGATGAAAAACCGATAATATACTTATATTCACCGACAAGAATAATTGCTGTAAGAAAAAAGTTAAAAAATATCTATCCGTCAACATTAAACGGAATAATGTATAATATAGAAGAGATATACTTGGATAAATAAAATGCAGGAAATATTAATATATATACTAAAAAGAATACTTCAAACGATACCGCTGTTAATTTTGGTATCAATAATAAGCTTTTTTATAATAAGACTAAGTCCTGTAGACCCGCTTGCGGAATTAAAATTAAATCCCTCAATATCAAAAGAAACACTTCAAAAAGAAGCTCAGAGAATGGGATTAAATAAACCTATTTGGAAACAATATCTTTTATGGGCAAAATCCTTTGCCAAAGGAGATTTAGGAGTAACGACAACAGGAGAAAGCGTTGCCTCTAAACTAAAAGAGAGAATACCAAATACCCTGCTGCTGACAATAGTGGTAATATTTATGACATGGTCAACGGCAATACCTCTGGGAATGCTTGCTGCGGTAAAATGGAAAACTCCTTTTGACAGATTTTTGACATTTTTAACAAGTATAGGAATGGCTATACCATCATTTTTCTTTGCAATATTACTTCTGATTTTTGCAGTAAAAAGCGGATGGTTTCCTGTCGGAGGTCTGACGAGTTACAACTTTGATGAAATGGGATTTTTCCATAAAATACTGGATATCACCCATCATTTAATTTTACCTGTAACCGTTTTATTTACAATATCTTTAGCGGGACTTCAAAGACAAATGAGAGCAAATATTTTAGATGTTTTGGATTCTGATTATGTAAAATTTGCAAGAGCTAAGGGATTAAGTGAAAATAAAGTTTTATTTAAACACGCCTTAAGAAATGCCGTAAATCCAATGATAACTTTATTAGGATTTGAATTTTCATCACTGCTTTCAGGTGCAGCACTGACGGAGTATGTTTTTCAGTACCCCGGACTCGGAAGATTAATTCTTGAGGCCGTATTAAAATCCGATATAAATCTTGTAATGGCATCATTAATGATGGGAGCCTTTATGCTTATTGCAGGCAATTTGCTTTCGGATATTCTGCTTATATTAACAGACCCTCGAATAAGGGCAAGGGGGTAAGAAATGAATTTACTTAAGCAGCTGATAAAAGATAAATTTTCATTAATTGCACTAATTATACTTGTATTAATATATACAGCACTATTATTTGCAGATTTTATAGCACCGTATACAAAAGATTTTTCTGACAGAGAACTTTCGTATGTACCGCCGTCTCCAATTTTTACAATAACGTCAGACGGCAAATTATCAAGACCTTACACTTATAATTACAAAAGAGAATTTGATCCTAATTTAATGGAAACAACATATAAATTAGACCGAAGTCATAAGTATTATATTAAATTTTTATCAAAAGGAATGCCTTATAAAGCATTTGGAATAATTCCAATGAAAAGACATTTAATAACAGTTGAAAACGAAGGCAGATTATATCTTTTAGGCGGAGATATAAACGGAAGAGATGTATTTTCAAGACTGCTTTTCGGAGGCAGAATTTCTATGACAATAGGATTTTTGGCATTATTTGTACTGTTTCCGATAGGACTGTTATATGGCGGAATATCAGGTTATTTCGGAGGAAAAGTTGATATTTTAATGATGAGATTTGCAGAGGCAGTAATGTCCATTCCGAGTTTTTATCTTTTAATAATCCTTGCAGCAATATTACCGCCAAATATGACAAGTATTCAACGATTTATTTTAATAGTAATAATTCTCGCTCTTATAGGCTGGGCGGGCTTTGCAAGAGTTGTAAGAGGAATGGTTTTATCAATAAAAACACAGGAATTCGTAGAAAGTGCAAAAGCAATAGGACTTTCGGATATAAAAATAATTTTAAAACATATTTTGCCGCAGACAACAAGTTATGTAATAGTAGCAATGACCTTATCAGTACCGGGATATATATTATCGGAATCAGGATTAAGTTTTTTGGGCCTTGGTATTCAGCAGCCTGATGCAAGCTGGGGAAATATGCTTAAAGAGGCTCAAGAATACACAAACATTTTGTACAGACCATGGCTTTTAACTCCTGGTTTCTTAATTTTTGTTGCGGTACTGTCTTTTAATTTAATAGGTGATACAATAAGAGATATTCTAGACCCAAAAAGTAAGGTAAGATAGACTAGATATTTTCAGCAGAACTGGATTATAAACCATCGTCTCCAGACCTCGTTAAAAATATCAGCAGATGCAAAATTAATTTCAATAAAATTAATCTCTGCAAAATCAGCCGCCACACATAAATTTTAAGAATAAAAAGTAAAAATCAGTAAAAGGTAAAAAATGATACAATACGCAATAAGTTTAATAACATCAATAATATTAGGATTTGCAATAGGGCTTGAAAGAGAATTAACAAATAAACAGGCAGGTTTAAGAACACATATATTTGTATGTTTGGGTTCTTGCGTGTTTACATTGCTGTCAATATACGGATTTCCTACATTTGCAAGCGGAGATAACGTAATAATAAGTCAAGCAACAGGAGTAAGAGATACAGCCCGTATAGCGGCACAAATAGTAACAGGTATCGGTTTTATCGGTGCAGGAACGGTAATGAAAAACGGTTCATCAGTACATGGGCTTACAACCGCATCAACTCTTTGGATTGCCGCAGCAGTAGGTATGGCATGCGGTACAGGAAGATTTGATATTGCCGTTATTGCCTCTGTTTTAAGTATTGTGGTTCTAATTTTTATTAAATGGATTGAAAAGAACTTTTTAGAAAAACGTAAAATTTCAAAAAAACGTTTAAAACTTACATTAAAATGCAATCAATGTGATGTAAATAATATTCAAAATTATATAATGGAAGAGTTTCCTTATTTAAATGAAATAAAGAAAGTTGATTCTGATAAAGAACACGACGCAAAAATAGTAGCAGTAATAAGCATAAAAGACAAAAATCCATTACAGACAGCATATAAAAAATGTGAAGCTTTTAACGGAGTAACCTCAATAGCAATACAGGAAGTTGATGAATAAGCTAAGTAAAGAAGAATTATCCTCATATATAAACACATTTGCCATAACATTTTTTATTGTTACGGTAATTGTCGGAATAATTATGGGCATAACCTGGGTAATGATACCAAATTCCATAAAAAATCCTAAAATTGCCAAAACAACAGATGAGCTTGACTATTATTTAATAGATTTTTTGATAGAAAAAAACCAGTATTTATTATCTAAATATCCGAAAAACTACGGATATAACATTAGATTAGGGACTTTATATGCAATAAAAAAAGATTATATAAATTCTGAAAGGGAATTGCTGATAGCAGTCGAAAAATCGCCATATATGGCATACAGAGCGAGATATAAACTTGCAACTTTATATATAAAGATGAATAAATTAGCCGAAGCCCAAAAATTAATGGACGAAATTACGGACAAACCCGATAAAAAGCTCATTAAAAATAAAGGACTAATTTACAAAGAAATTGGCAATAAACTCTTTGAACAGGAATATTATCCTCAAGCCGCAAGTAAGTATGAAAAAGCTATATTTTATCTAAAAAGATGTGATAAAAAGGAATTAGAAGATACAAAAATAAAATTATCAGATTGTTACGAAGCAATAGCCGATGTATTCGTAGAAAAAGGAATGATAGAAGAAGGTACGTATTATCTTGAAAAAGCTGACGCACTAAACGATAAACCTCAAATAAACTATAAATTAGCACTTTTATACATGGACACAGACCCGAACAAATCTTTTGAACTTCTGGAAGTGGTAAGAAAAGAAGCACCTGAGATGCTTGATTATTATATGTACTACAATCTTTTGATGGAAATATCAGAAAGTGCTGCCGAATTAGGAGATAAAGCAGCAAAAGATTTATACGCAATGAAAGCAAAACGTTTTCAGGATTATGTTTCTTCAACTATTCTGTATAAAAATGACGTTATAGTAAACATTTCCGATATAAATGTAAGTTATAACAAGCAAAATAAAGAACTTGACGTTGACGTTAAATTCCAATTGAGAAATAATTCTCCGTTTAATATTAAAAATTTAACCGCACAACTTGTATTTAAAGAAAAAGGTCATAAAATAAGAACATTTAACAAACAAATTTTTGCATACGAAAATATCTTTCCTATAGGAGAACAAACATCTACAATAAGACTTTCGACAGAATTAGACGAAAGAAATTTAAACATAAACGAAGATTCGCTGAATGTTGATTTCTACTTATTCAAAAAAGAAAATCATAAACTATTGGTAAAAGAATTTCAAATAAAAAAACCTGTAGAACTACTTAAAAAATAATAATCAATATAACCGCATGGTGAATTTAAAACTCCTTTTTAGATTTTAAAATAACTAATAAAAGGAGAGAAAACTGATGAAAACCGAAAATATACTGTTATGTGCCCCGACATGTACTCTAAAAGAATTAAACAATCTATTCATAGAATTAACCGAAAAGAATTGTAACCAGCACTGCAAGCAATGTTACATAGATTTTCCAATGAATAAAAAGATAAAAGACTTTATTCACATAGACAAAATAAAAGAAGCCCTTGAACAAACTCAAAGTGCCCCGCTGAATTGTATCTATTTAACCGGTGCAGAGCCAATGACACATCCGGATTTTAACAGTATTTTGAGATTATGTTTGAAAAGAACAAATGTCTGCATATGCACAAACGGCAGCTTTATAAATGAAAAAAAAGCAAGATTTTTAAAAAAAGTTGAAAACGAAAGTAAATATTCAATACTTTTCCAGCTGCCAATGAATCATTTTAACGAATTAAAAAATGACGAAGTAAGAAGCAGAGGCAGTTTTAGACAAGTAATACATGCCATTAAAAACTTAAATAAATATGATTTTTACATAATACTATGCATAACAAATTATTATAAAGAACCTAAAAAACAAATGTTAACAGAGTTTTTAAAAGTTCTTGAAAATACAGGCATACATATGGAACAAGACAATATTAAAATAAATGAGTTTTGGCAAAAATCAAATACTCAGGAAGACTTGCAAGAAATAAAAGGCTCTCTTGATTGCGAAAATTCAAGAATATTAACTTCAAAAGGAATTTATACATGCCCGTTTCTTGCAAATGACTACAGAGGTAGAATGGGAAGTGATTTTAGCAATTACTCAAAAAGAATTCCGCTTGAAACAAATTTTTGCATGACTTGTATAAAAAATAAAGAACAAATGTTTGCAATAAATAAAAATTTATTTAAAGATTAATATTAGCGAATAAAACAAGGAGTTAACAATTTACTAAATATTCAACATATTAACCGAATAAGTTGAAACCTCTTTCAACGTTTTTGTCAATAATTGATTTTACTGATGCTTCTTCTGTTTGTAATGCACTTAATTCTGTTTGTAATGATGTTTGTTCTACTTCTAATTTTTTTTCTTGGCTTTTTAAATTTTGTTCTTTTGAGTTGTAGTATGATATTACTGCGTCTGTATCATTTGAGTTTACGTTTGCAAAAGCTTCTGAAGTTTTAATTGTATCAGTTTGGTTGTTATGATTTATTAAATATTCACAATTTATTAATTTATTTGTTAAAGTTGATTGGTCTAATTGGTCATCTTCTTTCCAACCGTTTTGGCATGCTTTGCTGAAGATTTGTTTGTAAAAGTTTAATGTTTTTTCATCTTTAGAATTATCTTTTATTTCTACAGCAGGGATTTCAACTTTTTTATTAGGATTTTTAACTTTTGATTGTAAAGCTGCTGTTAAACTTTCATAAGCGTAAGTTTTTACTTCATCAGATAAAGCATTCCATTTTTGTAACCATTGAGGATAAGTATAACCTTTATCATTTGCTTCATAGTCAGTTTTTTCGCCTGCTATATTATATGAAAAACTTGCATTAATATTAAAGTTTGTTCTGTTATTAGAGCTTAAATGAGAACCATCACTTGCTCTACGATTACCATATTCATAATCTTCTTTAGCTGCATAGTTTTCAGAAACACTAATACCGCAAGCATGACCAACTAATAATCTGATTAATTCTGATAAGTTAAGATATGAACCTTCACCATCTCCACCTAATAAAGCCATTTGAGCCCAATCATCACCATCTCTGTCAGCATCTCTCATTGCACCTGTATTTGCAACAGCAGATTTTAATGTTTCAACATAGTTTTCTAATTTATTTCTTAAAACGTCAGTATTTTCTCCAAGAGCATTTGCAATTTTATTAATAATAGTATGAGCAATTTCTACAAATCTGTCTTGAGCTGTTTTTATATTGTTACTATCTTTAAAGCTACCGTTGCTTTGTAACATAACGATAACATCATCACCTTTACCATTGTATACAGCATTATAGAAAGAATAATTGCTATCATTTATAGTTCCTGCTGTATTATCCTCTTCACCTCTCAAACCCCACAACAGCCATGTATAGTCTCTTCTGTCAACATCTCTTGTACTTAATTGACCGATTGAACCTAAATTACCCATTTTCTTTAATAAATCACTTACTGATTTAACAGAAGATGGAGTAGATGTAGGTGAAGTAACTTTTTCAGGGTTTGGAGTACCGTATGCAGTAATAAAATCAGCTGCTGCAGTTTTATTTGCTTTATCAGCAGCAATTGCTTGATTTCTGATTTCTTGTTGACTTGTTGTAGGGTTAACTAATTCTGCCCAGTTAGCTACTGTAGTTGGTTGTGCAACATTTTCCATAAATTTAATTAACGATGCAGGAGATTCAGGGCCGCCTGCTTGATTAATTCCTGCGGCTTCCATTGCTCTTGCGTATGTATTGTTTAATACTACTCTGTTGTTTCCGTCGTTTGTTAATAATATATAAGCACCATTACCTGCTTCTATTGCTGATTTGCCCATTAATGAGTCGTAATTAAATGTATCGTTTCCGTTGAATTCCCAGTGTTTTAAGTTTAATGCAGCATCTTTTGCTTCTGCTATATCGCTTGCTTCATCTGCTAATCTCATTTGTCTTGCAGAATTTATCATAAGGGCACCTTGTACCGTGTTGATACGATTTGAGATGAATAAATATCTTGCTTGTCCTGCTGCTAATCCCATTTTGTACCTTTTTTGATTTACCTTACAGTCATCATATCGGCAAAATGGGTTCAAACCTTTACTATCCCTATCACTATCATATCATATCATATCATATCAGGGATTATAACTGGGTTTCAGCCGTTTTAAAATTCATATTTACAAAACTTAACAGTTTTATTTAAAATCACTACAATTGGGTATTGGCAACCGTTTTCAGGTTTGTAACAATTATTAATATCCAGATATATTTAAACTTTGAGGCTTGTTTCGTTCCGAATTTATTAGTCGTTTTTCATATAAACTTTTACACCAAGTTTAATAAATAAAACATTTTTATCTTTATAATAAGGAACAATGTCGTAACTGCTGATACTGATAAAATAAGGATATTTGTACAAATCAGTTAAAAAGTTTTCAAAATCTTTAAACCCGCCGATAATTTTCATTTTCAAAAGGCAAACGCTATAACCCTTATTAGCAGCCACAAACGGGTCATCTGACGGATTATACTCATATTGAATAGAGTACGTTTTGATATTATTAGATTTTGCCATTTCGAAAATATCATTGAACAAAACACTATATCCTGATTCATTATCAAGAGATAATGTTCTTGGCTGAAATATTGCCTTGTTAACCATACCATTGGCAATTCTTACTTTTTCGAGTCTTGCCATTTGTTGTTGAGCAGCCTGAAGTTGAGAATTTATTTGTTCAATTGCAGCCTTTTTCTGACCTAAATCATTTTTACCTGATATAAACTCATTAAATTTAGGCTTAAGCTGATTAAACGCAGCAAAGCAGAGTACTATTGCAAGTACAACAAATAATAAAGATTCTCTATATATTTTTAAGAAATTTTGTATATCCATTTATTTATCCGTTAAAAACTTTCTATCTTTTCAAGATTAGGAGGAAGCCCTTTACTGAAAGGATTTTCATTATTGTCCCCTGCAGGAGCTTGAGGCGGAGGAGCCGCAGCATTATTACCGTCAGCCGGAGGAGCACTTCCGTCAGCAGGTGCGGCAGGTGCTGCAGGAATATCCTGTTCGTTTAACGCCTGTTCAGGATTTTGACTTCGCTGGTCTCCTTTATAATTTTTGTATTCTTTCATGGCAACTATATCAACATCTTCCATGTTCGTTATTTCAAAACTGTAAAATTTTGGTTTTTTAGTACTTTCACTGTCGTCATTTTCAATCGCCTCAAGAGTATAAACTTTTAAGTCAGAGTTTATAACAGATAATTTTAAATCTCTGTAAAAATTATAAACATCTTCTAAACGTGAAGTTTTACCGCTTATATAAACTTTTCCCATTTTTGTAATTTTAAATTGTGTAATCCATGTTTTAGCAGGAATACTTAAACCTAAAGCTGAATAATATATTAATTTTTCTTTATTATAAGCATTTATCAAAGACATTTCCGTTTTTTCGTCAAAAGTATCAACCTTAATAGCATCATATTGCTTCATTTCAGCCTGTTTTGCAGCTAACTCCGCACCAAGAGCCGTATTTTCAGCAATTTGTTTATTATTTAAAACATTTAATATGACAAAAATAAGTAAAATTATAAGTAAAATAGGAACAGTTATAAAAATACTCATTTTTTTTATAAACGAAGGCGAAAGTTCAATCGATAAATTACCTACATTTACAACCGGAAAATTTTCAACTTTAACATCATCAGATTTAAATTCTCCTATCAAATTCAACTTAATAGGATAATCGACGAAAGTATAAATACCCGAACCAATAATTTCAGGAGTCATTTTCAAAACCAAATTTGGCATAATACTTTTAGATGCTTCCATTAGAGGTTTTTGAACGTATTTATTGCTTTCTAAATAAGTAATTTGTCCGTCAAAAGAAATCTTTTTAGAAAGAACTTCAGCCGAAACCAAATCAGTTTCTGAAACAATATAAAGCCAATTGGCAGGATTAGTGGTAAGAGTAAGGGTAGAGGAAGAAATTATAGCATTATAAATCTCTTCGCCTGAAAAAGATTTTAAAGCAAGGGGTTCTTCATAATAACTAATAACATTTTTCCCAGACAAAGAAATAATAGAATAGTTGTTTTGTCCGATAATCATTAAATTCCATGTAACAAAATCCTGCATTTGCTCTTCAGCAGTATTCGTATAATACAAAGCCTTTAACAAAGATAAATACGAAGTTTCTATTCCGATAATATGACATCCGACCTCCATACAAGAGGCATAAATTTCTGCTAAAGCATTATTCTGTATAGCAGAATATAAAATATCAGTAGAATCGGAATTTTGGTTAGGTTTAACAATATTAGTCCAACCAACAACAGGCTCTTGTCGTTTAAAAATGTAAGTTTGTTCAACTTCAGATAAAATAGCATTGCTTACCGCCTCATCGCCAAACATAAGCGGCAAATTAATAAGCCCGAAATAAACATTCGGAACAGTTAAAATAATATCTGAATTTTTAGGAATTTTTAAGTCTTCAAAAAGAGCGGCTAAAGTAGTTCTAAATTCGTCATAATCAGAAATTTCACGTGTTGAATAATTATATTCCAAAGGTCTGCAAGCGTATTTACTTACAGTTTTTGTGTTTTTATCAATTTCTATCATCTCCAGCCCGACACTCGGCGATAAAGCAACCCCTATTACAGCACCTGAAGCGGACCCAAACTTGGATAATAAATTATTCAGCATGATTATGTTGTACAACTTTTTTTCTATTATATAATAGTTATTATAGGTTGAATAAATTTATACGTCAATTAAGGTTTTTAAATGAACATAAAGGATAAAATTTTAGAATTAAAGAAAGAAAAAAATGCCTGCATTTTAGCACATTGCTATCAAAATGTAGAAATTGACGAAGTTGCCGATTTTGTAGGGGATTCTCTATACCTAAGCAGAATGGCCGCAAAAACAGATGCGGATATAATAGTTTTTGCAGGAGTCTTTTTTATGGCACAAACCGCAAAAATAATATCTCCGAATAAAAAAGTTCTTCTGCCAAATATGAATTCAGGCTGCGTTATGGCAAATATGATTAACGAAGAACAGCTAAAAGAATTCAAAGAAAAACATCCGAATTTACCGGTAGTATGTTATGTAAATTCAACAGCAGAAGTAAAAGCTTTGTGCGATATATGCTGCACAAGTGCAAATGCAGAAAAAATTATCAAAAGTTTGAATGCAAAAGAAGTTTTATTTGTACCTGATACACACCTTGGGAAATGGTCAGAATATAAATTACAAACAACAAAAGTTATAACTTATCCGGGATTTTGCCCTACACATCTTAAAATTACAAAACAAGATATCATAACTGCAAGAGAAAACTATCCCGAATCAGAAATTTTGGTTCATCCGGAATGCCACATAGAAGTAAGTAAATTAGCTGATTTTGTAGGTTCAACTTCAGGCATAATGAATTACGTTAAAGAAAGTGATAAAAAATCTTTCGTAATAGGAACAGAACAAGGCGTAATAGACAGACTTAAAAGAGATTATCCCGATAAAGAATTAATTCCTGTAAAAGCAGACTTGGTCTGCTTTAATATGAAATTTAATACGCTTGAAGATATATACGAATCGCTTTTACATGAACAGCATGAAATTACGGTAGAAAAAGAAATTGCCGATAAAGCAAGAAACTGCATAACAAAAATGCTTGAGGTTAAATAATGGAAGATATAATATACGGAAGAAATGCGGTTCTTGAGGCTCTAAAGTCAGGAACAAGAACATTTAATAAAATTTTAATTTCAAAAAGCGTTCATCCGTCTGAAAAAATAAATGAAATAATAAATATTTCAAAAGAAAAAGGAATATTATTTCAGTTTACAGCAAAAGAAAACCTGTCAAAATATGATGAATACAATCATCAAGGAATAATAGCACTTGTCTCGCCTATAAAATTTGTTGAATTGGAAGATTTTTTAGAAAAAGAACATACAAATTCAAAAATCGTAATGCTTGATGGAATAGAAGACGGCCAAAATCTTGGTTCAATAATAAGAACAAGTGTATGTGCCGGAGTAGATGCAATAATAATTCCTGAAAGACGAACATGTCCTATCAATTCGACAGTAGAAAAAGCAAGTGCCGGTGCAATAAACCATATTGATATAATAAAAGTAAACAGCCCTGTTTCTGCAATACAAAAATTAAAAAAATCAGATTGGTGGGTAATTGCAGCAGAAGCATTTGAATCAGATAATTACTATGATATCGATTATAATAATATGAACTTCGTTCTCGTAATGGGAGCGGAGCATGCGGGCGTTTCAAAATCAATACTTAAACTTGCAGATTTTAAAATTAAAATACCTATGTTAAAAAACTTTAATTCTTTGAATGTTTCAAATGCATTAAGTATTATAATATTTGAAAGCGTTCGTCAAAAATTGATAAGCGAGAGATAAAATGAAAGACGATTCAAAACTTTTTTTTAATACAGATGAAATATCGGAAGATGGTATAGATTTTTCAAAAATAGAGGAAACAGATGAAGATGAAGATTTGCTGGCATCTGTAGAAGACCCGAAAATACAAGAAAATCTATCAACGGTAAATACAGACGACTCTGTGAGAATTTATCTTCAACAGATAGGGAAAATCCCTTTGATTTCACACGAAGAAGAAATAGAAGTAGCTAAACAAATAAAAGAAAATAACAGCGAAATAGCAAAAAATATTCTTGTAAACGCTAACTTAAGACTTGTTGTAAGTATAGCCAAAAAATACATAGGAAGAGGCTTATCATTTCTTGATTTAATTCAAGAGGGAAACATAGGTCTAATGAAAGCTGCAGAAAGATTTGATTACGAAAAAGGATACAAATTTTCAACCTATGCAACATGGTGGATACAACAATCAATAACAAGAGCAATTGCTGATAAAGCAAGAGTAATAAGACTTCCAATCCACATGATAGAATCCTTAGGAAAAATAAGAAAAGCAACACTTGAATTGACTACAGAATTAGGACATCCGCCAACAAAACAAGAAGTTGCATATAAATTAGGCCTGAGTGTTTCTAAGTTAACATCCATAATAAAATCAGCACAATCAACAATAAGTATTGAAACACCTGCTAATCAAAAAGAAGATTCAACAAAAATAGCAGACTATATAGTTGATGAAAATACCATGGCACCTGATAACAGGGTTTCGCAGGAAAATTTATTTGAAGATATCCAAAAAATGTTAAAACAATTGAGTCCAAAAGAACGTGATATATTGATTTTAAGATATGGACTTGATAATAACGGAGAAAAGAAAACTCTTGATGAAATAGGTTCTCACTACGGAGTTTCACGAGAAAGAATAAGACAAATAGAAAACAGAGCTATTTCAAAATTGAAAAAACTTTGTAAAAATGCAAATTTGACTGTAGATTTAAAAAATTATTTCGGAAACTAATTATTTCAAAAAACATGCAATAAAAAAGGGACTATGTAAGTCCCTGTCGTAAACCAAATACCTTTTCCTTTTCCTCGTGTTTTAATTCTTCTTTTAGGATTATGCGATGAAGTTTGCTCCTAAGTAGCTTGCTCCGTGAAAAAATGATTCTTGCATTATTCCTTTTAATGATTTTCTTCTGATATCTTTTTT
>JAFVDH010000064.1 GCA_017478515.1 bacterium | reverse complement strand
TTGTCATAACCAAACCACCTTTTTTTTCTTCGTCTTTTCAGACGTCTTGAACCTTAACCTAAACCTTACATTTATATAAACACTTCCTATTCTCTTTTATTGCCTTTTTTCTTATTTCTTTCGTTACATTTCTTAATATATGTAATAAGTGTTCTTGATAAAGTAAGAGGAACACGACAAAAATAAAAAACGCTTATTTTTCTTTTAAAACTTGCTCTAAGAATATGTTTAAGATAAAATAAACCATAAGAGTTTATAGATGAAAAAAATAAAGGCTGCATTTATAAAGACGTTCAAACAGCCGAGAAAGAAGGGAAAAATGGTAGAATCAAAGAAAACTCAACTTGAAGTTGGCGGAAAAATCGTTGAAGTAGAAACAGGAAAATACGCAAATTCAGCTACTTCATCAGTAACAATAAAATGCGGAGATACAATGTTATTTGTACACTGCTGCGTAAGCAAAGAACCAAGAGTAGGAATAGATTTCTTCCCATTACTAATAGATTATGAAGAAAGAATGTCAGCAATCGGAAGAATTCCTGGAGGATACAACAGAAGCGAGGGTAAAGCTTCAGATAAAGCTATTTTAGTATCAAGATTAATAGATAGACCAATCAGACCACTTTTCCCTAAAGGATATAGAAATGATATACAAATCGTGGCACAATTATTCAGTTATGACCAAGAAAACCAACCTGATACATTAGCAATGTTAGGTGCATCTTATGCATTAATGTTATCAGGAGCACCGTTTGAAGGTCCAATTGGAGCTGTAAGAGTAGGAAGAGATGAAAATGGCAATATGATTGCAAATCCTACTCACCAACAAGCTGATAAATCAGATTTAGACATAGTTGTAGCAGGCACACATGATTCTGTAATCATGGTAGAAGCAGGATGTAAATTTGTAACTGAAGATGACATAATGAACGCAGTTGAATTTGCACAAGTTGAAATAAGAAAACAATGTGAGGCACAATCAGCGTTTGCTCAAGAATGCGGAATTACAAGAGAAGATTTTGTAAATCCTTATGACACAACAGAAATCAAAAATATTATTGACGAAGTTGCAGGCGGTATGATTTATGATGCTTATCACAATTTTGACAGAGAATACAGACAAAACAAATTGGAAGAAGCTAAAAAACTTGTAAAAGAGAGAATTGAATCATTAGAAGAAAACCATCCAATTCACGTTATGATAGAAGAAACAGGCATAGATTTTGTGGCAGAAGAATTTAAAGCCGCAGAAAAAAAAGTTATGCGTGCAATGATTGTAAACGAAGGAGTTAGAGCCGACGGAAGAAAACCAACCGATGTAAGACCAATTTGGTGCGAAGTAGGAGTAATTCCGAGAGCACACGGCTCAGCAGTATTTACAAGAGGACAAACTCAAGTATTGTCAGTTGCAACACTTGCAGGGCCGGGTATGAAACAAGAAATAGACGGCGTTGACCCTCAAACAGAAAAAACATATATGCATAAATATATATTCCCGGGATTTTCAGTTGGAGAAGTTAAAGCCTTAAGAGGCCCGGGAAGAAGAGAAGTAGGTCATGGTAATTTAGCAGAAAGAGCAAATGTTCCTGCACTTCCTAGCCAAGAAGAATTTGGATATACAATCAGAGTAACATCTGATGTATTAGAATCAAACGGTTCTACATCAATGGCATCAACTTGCGGTTCATCAATGGCATTAATGAATGCAGGTGTACCTGTAAAATGTATGATAGGTGGTGTTGCAATGGGTATGATAACAGAACCTGACCATGAACCTGTTGTATTAACTGATATTCAAGGTATTGAAGACTTTTTGGGCGATATGGACTTTAAAGTTACAGGTAATGATGAAGCTATTACCGCACTTCAAATGGATATGAAAGCAAAAGGCATTTCAAATGATACATTAAGAAGAGCATTACAACAAGCAAAAGAAGGCAGATTACACATCTTAAGCAAGATGAGAGAAGCTATCACTGAACCGGCAAAAGAATTATCACCTTATGCTCCAAGTAT
Source organism: bacterium (assembly GCA_017478515.1). Lineage (GTDB taxonomy): Bacteria > Cyanobacteriota > Vampirovibrionia > Gastranaerophilales > Gastranaerophilaceae > UBA791. The sequence continues at coordinate 54,043 of JAFVDH010000064.1, read as the reverse complement.
AACAACAATGACAATTCCTCAAGCTGATATAGGAACAGTAATTGGACCTGGAGGAAAACAAATTAGAGCTATAATTGACGCATCAGGTGCTGAAATTGATATTCAGGATTCAGGTGTTGTTACAATAACTTCAAATGACCAAGAAGGTGCCAAAATCGCTATGAAAATGATTAGAGATTTAACATTTAAACCTGAAGAAGGAATGATTTTGAAAGGAAAAGTTGTAAGAATTATTCCGATTGGTGCATTTGTTGAATTAGGCGGTGGTAAAGACGGTATGGTTCATATTTCTCAAATCTGCAAAGAAAGAATAGAAACAATTGAACCACATGTTAATATCGGAGATGAAGTTATAGTAAAAATAATAAAGATTGACGATAGAGGCAGAGTAAACCTAACAATCAAAGGTGTAACAGAAGAAGAAAAAGCAAAATTTGAAGCCGAAAATTAATTTAACAAATATGAAATAAAAATGGGTCTGAAATAAGTTTCAGACCCATTTTTATAAAGTAATTTCCAAAATATATTTTTATAAAACTTTTATTAAGCAGCTTGACCTAATAAACCTCTTGCTTGAACAATTTGAGAACTCAATGTATTCATTCTAGATTGGCAAGTTGTTTGTATTGCAGTTGCATTATCAATTGTTGTTTTATACTCAGCTGATGCGGCTTCTTTTTCAGAAATAGAAGTTCTGGTTTGACATAATTCTGCTTTTTTAGATTTTAAAGTTTCGCCTTTTTCCTTATCAGACTCAGGATTTGCTTTTACCGCTTCATATTCAGAAATATCAATTGCATTTTGTTTTATCTTAGCTTTAGCTTTACCTTGTACAGAATCTTCTGTAGGCTCAGATGGAATATTATTCATATCAGTAGCACCAACTTCAGCTTTTAATACAGCCTCATATTCTTGTTTTGCTTGTTCAATTGCTCGAATAGCTTGTTGTTTTTCCTGAGGTGTACATGGAGTATATCCGGTAACCGCACCAGTATTTGGATCTGTTATAGGTTGAGGATTAGCATTTGCATTTGCTTTATTAGCAGAAACAACACCATCATACTTTGATTTTGCTGTAGTAACTTTACCTTGGCTTGTAGATATAGCCGTATTTTGGCTTTCAGTATCACTATTTAATTCAGCAATTTTATTATCGGCATTTGTTTTAATTTCCTGCGTTAAATTGTCAACAGCAGTTTGTTGTTGGTTTACAGTTGATTTTAACTGAGTAATTTCAGCTTCAAGAGGATCTCTTTTTGATTTTGCTTCATTTATAATCGTTGCTTGTTCAGACAATTTAGTTGCCAAAGTTGATCTGTCTGTTTCAGCAGCAGTAATTTGAGCTTCCAATTTAGCTTTATTTTTAGCGTTACCTTTTTTAGAATAAGATGCAATTGCATCACTCAAATTATTTGAAAGATTCAAATCATTTATAGCAGCATCTGCAGTACTTTGAGCAGTTTGTTGAGTTGAAGTAGTGTTGTTTGTCTTAGAAGATTTGAAAATATTTGCAAAATCTGAAAGACTACCTGTAGAATTACCTGCCAAACCGCCAAATAATGTACCCAACGTACCTGCAGTTTGTCCAATAGTTTGAATGGCCATTTGAGTTTTAGCCATTTTTAAAGCACTGTTCAATGCACTTTCATAAGCACTCATATCAATATTTAAACCAGTGCTGTCAGAAGATGTCATTGTTAATTGAACAGCACCTGAAGATGAACCTGAACTATTTGCTGTACCTTCAGTAAAAGCCGAATTAATATAAGATTGTTCTATATTAGACTCAACTTCAGCACTCTTTGCAGCAGCAGACGAAGTAGTAACACCCTCTTGTGCAGCTATTCTCTTATACTTTGCGATTGAATCAAATCCCATTTGATTGTCTCCACTAACTAAATATCTTCTACATTACACATATATATAAAGTATTTTTCTTATAGAGAATTTCAGTAAAACCCTTGTCCCATCATGGTTTAAAACGGGTTATAACCCTATAATAGTCTAAACATGAACATAAATACAAATTTTACAAAACTTTACACAAAATAGGTCTATTTGTTAACTATTGTAAAGTTGACGTAGAAACGTTCAAATTACCCTGTGCTTATATAAAAAATTTATTTTGAATAAAATTGATAAATTTTTAGATAATATTAAGTTATGTAAACATAAACAAAAAAAATTTTGACTTATTAAAAATCACCATTAAAAAGAATGTGTAACGGAGTTTAACTAACACAAAGGAGAAAGAGTTTATGACATTTATCAACCCAATCATGAGTTATTCACAAGGAATTTACGGTGGTATCAAAACAGCCAAAAAAGAAGAAATCACAGCCGACAAAAAAGACTCAGCTCAAAAAGAAGAGATAGCGACATCATCACAAATAAAAAAACAAGTAAGTGCTGACGAAATATTTCAGTACATGTCATCATCATACGCCCAAGTAAAACCATCAAAGGAAGTTAAAGTATCTGCTTATGTTTCAAGCGAAAGTCAAGATAGAATTCAACGTACGGTTAATCAATTTAACAGCCTGTTTAATAAAACACTAAACATTATAAGAAACGAATTTGGAGATATTCTCTCTGACGACGCTATGAATACTTTAACGTTACAATTATTGACGTAAGCCAATATTAATAGTCATAAATTCACATTTACTCCAATCTTGCCGAGTTTCAACGCTCGGCATTTTTATTTCAAAAAAAAGAGTGGTTTTAATTTCCACTCCCTAATAAATACATAATCCCATTAGTTATTTTTAACACAAAACTTAAATTCTATTCATTTTAGATTTTAAACCTTGTGCCAAATCTGCACGACCGTTCTTTTCATAAATTTTTGCCATTTGGTCTAGGAATTTCATTGAATCAACATTTGTTACTTTTGATTGAGGAGATGAAAAACCAGATGAAGTAGAAACAGGTCTTTGTTGTAGTGGTGATTGAGAAGACTGAGATATTCTGTTTACTCTTAACGGAGCTGCAGCCATTGCAGGAACATCGTTTTGTTTAGCATTAACAGAAGAAACAGAAGACTGCTTAATCGATTGGAATTTTTGCTGCATTGCAGAACTGTTAAATTTTATATCCGAAGTTGTATATGGACTTCTCATACCTTGTTGCTGATACGGAGATTTAACCGCATTCTGATAACTTTTTATACCATAATTCATTTCTGGTCTTATTGATTGAGATAAAGAAGCTTGAGGATATTGCTGTTGAGTTTGCATCATATCTTGCATTAAATTCATTTCTCTATCACGAAGACTTTGACTTAAGCCAACTTGCATATTATCTTCCTTGTTATTTTTTCTAAACAATTTAATAGTACAGAAGATAATTACACCAATTAAAAGAATTGTTATTGTATTAGTTATACCGTCTTCTTTAAACGTTGAGATAAAAGATTCTGCATAGTCCTTTGACATTAAAGAATTAAAAGACATTACATCATCCTCATCATCTTCGTTAAAAATAGGTCTGTATTCTCTGACAGGATGACTCAAAACTATTTTTTTCTTATGTTTTTTAGACGCTTTTTTAGTTACAGAAGTTTTTTGGTTATCCTGAGTTCTTAAAACGCCTAAAGGAGTATCCAGGGTATCAAAAATCAAATTAGCACGACTAACATTTTGAGCCTGAATAGAAATATTAACAGAATCAGAACCTACAGGTTCAACAGTAACACTGTCAATATTTGTTGCATTATAAACCGTGTTAAAATCTTTTGATGCTCTAACTCCTTTTAAAGTAAGCATCATTTTATTTTCGTCATTAATAACTCTTTTAGTTTCAGGTTTTTCATCAGATTTTAAAACGATATTATACGTATCTTTAAAAGAATCTATTTGAATAGACTGCAAAACATTATCAGTTGCAGCTTGTACACAAAGATTTGAAAAACATATTATAGCCAAAAATAATAATAACTTTTTCAATTTATTTACCCCACTAAAGTCTTCTCTTCAACGATTACACATTAAGTGTATATGTTTTTAAACAAATAGACATCAACCCAAGGGTTTAAATTAGAGTAAACCTAAAGATGTATAAAATATAAAAAATGTTTTATAAATAAAAAGGGTTCTGAAACAAAGCAGAACCACAATTAATCGCATAGTAAAAATTATATAAACTCCACATATTAATTAATGATAAAAATAAAAAAGTCAAAATCATGATAATAAATATTAAACACAATAAAACTTATTGACACAAATTTTTATTTATAATAGTATGAAAAAGAACTCAGTAGAGCTACTCGTGAAATATTGATAAAATATAAACGAAAGCTGAAATAAAGAGTTAAAACATTTAAAATCAAATAAAAACAGGCAAATGCGGAAGTAACTCAATTGGTAGAGTCCCTGCCTTCCAAGCAGGTTGTTGCGGGTCCGAGTCCCGTCTTCCGCTCCATTAAAAAAGAGCTCTCAAGCTCTTTTTTTATTTATACTCTGTTTATTTTTATTTTTAATTCAGTCAAAAAGTTTATATTATTCAACATTGTTTCCGAAAAATCACTTGTCCGGAGTTTATGATTAAATTCTGACATATCATAATTCAGTAAATCGGAATTTATAATTTTAATCTCCATAATTTCATTAATATTTACATTTTCACAAGAAACAGAACACATATAATTATTATAATAAAAGCTAATAAGTTTTGTTTGTTTTCCTGACTTATATTCCGCCTCATAAACAGTCCACATTTGATAAAATTCTTCCTTAGAAATATTTTCTTTTTCTAATCCGTAATGTTTTAAAAGACCCTTAATATTTCGTTCTTTTATATACTCAATATCAAAACCTATATTACATCTTTCAAATGCAATACCTACAATAGAATTTGAGTGGCTTATACTGAAATGCAACGGATAATTTTTCAGATAAGGTTTTTTATTTTTTGTCAAAATTTCCGGAGAAATTATGCCATATTTCGTTTCTAAAATAAGATTTAAAAACAATCTCGAAATTTTATGATGAATTTTATTTAAAAAAATTTTATTTTTAAGAAAAATTTTATCGCAATTAAGGTCAATAAAATAAATATCCATATTTCAATTCTAACACGAAACATTATTAATTTGACAGCAAAATATTTCTGTTTTAGCATAAAATAACATTAGTAGAACTTTACAATCTTTTTATAAAGGGAAATAACAGTTATCACTAATAAGATACAAAAGGAACAAAATGATATCGTATAAAGGACCTAATTTTTCTTCGTTAGTAATAAACGAAAATATTTTAAAACAAAATAACTTAAATAATTTTCTGAATTTTTTAAAATCTCATGTAGGAACTTTTATTGAAATTTTTATAATTATATCTGTAATTATAGTATCAATGAAAATTATAGAATTTCTTGATAAAAAAATAAGAGAAAATATACTGATAAAACATGAAAATAGTGCCAGATTATTAAGCTTTTGCCCAATACTAACAAAAGCAGCAAAGGTCTTAGTATTATTTGTTATAGCAGCATCTGTAATGCAAGCACATGGATATTCAATGACATCACTAATTGCAGGTTTTGGTATTATTGGTATGGCAGTCAGCTTTGCCGCTAAAGAAAGTATTGCTAATATTTTTGGCTCACTTGCAATTTTGTATGATAAAGTTTTTGATTTAGGGGATTACGTTATTATCGATAACGTTGAGGGAACAGTTATAGACATAAACTTACGTTCCACAAAAATCAGAACACTTGATAATTCAGTAATAGTTTTACCAAATAATGTTGTTGCTAATTCAATGATTACAAACATTTCAGCTATCAAAAATCGCAGAATTGATGAAGTTATTGGAATTACTTACGATACCCCAAACGAAAAAATTGAAAAAGCTATAGAAATTTTAAAAGTAATAATAAGAGAAAATGATGAAGTTGAAACTGATGATACATTAATTTATTTAGAAAAATTAAACTCAAGTTCAATTGATATACATCTTCAAGCATACGTAAAATACGGCGATTTAGCAAATTACAGAAGAGTAAAAGAAAATGTAATTTTAGAGATAATAAGAAAGTTCAGAGCCGAAGACATAAGCTTTGCATTCCCGTCTCGCTCAATATATATAACACATGAAAATTAAAATAATAGCTCTTGGAAAAATAAAAGAAACATATATAAAAGATGGCATCGAGGAGTTTTTAAAACGCCTAAAACCGTATGCACCAATAGAGATAGTAGAAATAAACCCTATTGAAATAAAAGATGAAAACTTGATTACAAACATATTGATGCAAGAGGGCGAAAAAATATTGTCATACATAAATAACAATACCTACGTAATCACACTTGAAATAGAGGGTAAACAACTTTCTTCAGAAGACTTTTCCATAAAAATAAATGAATTATTTAACATCGGTATAAATGAACTGGCATTTGTTATTGGTTCATCACACGGAATAGGAAAAAATGTAAAAGAAAGAGCGGATTATAAACTAAGTTTTTCAAAAATGACTTTTTTGCATACATTTGCAAGATTAATATTAATTGAACAAATTTATAGAGCATTTAAAATACTAAAACACGAAACATACCATAAGTAGTAAAAAATAGCTAAGGAAAGTACTTTATAAGAGATTACACTCTATTTTTATGGTAAAATAAAATTAATAAAGCAGTCGGGTAATCGCGTATAAGAAATTATATGAGGAAAGTCCGTGCATTCAAGGACAAGCTCCCGGAGAAACTCCGGACGGTGTGAACCGGTGGATAGGGCCACAGAAAATATACTGCCGATGGATTTATTTATCACAGGCGATGGTGCAACGGTGAGTTAAGAGCTTCACCGACAATAATGAGAATTATTGGTCAGGTAACCCCGAGCAGAATGCAAGATAAAATTGAAGGTTTTAAAGGCTGTCCGCCAACTTCAGACATATCGCTTGAGAATTTGAGTAATCAAATTACCAGACAGATGATTACCTAAAAACAGAACACGGCTTATGAACTGCTTTATTTTTTTATTTAATAATTAATAATATTATATTTTTCAAAACTTTAATTAACAAGGCCGCAGGGTAAACCCTGCGGCCTTTATATAATATAAAACTAACATTTAATAATTATTCTTTTGTTTCTGCATTTTCAGTTGAACTTTTATCAACAGAGCTTTTATTTTTATCTGAATTATTAGCAGATGGTTCAGGAGTTGCCGAATGATTTGCCTCATTTACTTCTTCATTAGCTGCAGGATTAGATGCTGCCTGAGTTTTAAGCTCATTTGTCAATTTTTCAGGATTATAGCTATCATCAATGTATTCAATTTTTGCATTCTTTTTAATATCTTCAACAAAATTTTCAAAGACTTCGACTTTTTTATCTTGTTCAAGTTTCATTATTATTTCTTGTTTAACATCATCAAACGAATCTTTTCCTGCTGCCATTCGGTCGGTTACCATAATTATATGATATCCGTAAGGCGTTTTTACAATTTCACTTATTGTATTAGGTTTCATACTGAAAGCAGCCTTTGAAAAAGGTTCTACCATTTCTTGCGATGCAAAAAATCCCAAATCTCCGCCTTGTTTTGCTGATTCAGTATCATCAGATACTTCTTTAGCTATTTTTTTAAATGAAGTAGGGTCTTTTTTAACTTGCGCCAAAACTTTTTCTGCATCTTTTAATTTTGCATTCATTTCTTCCTCAACGAGTTTTTCAATCTCATCATCAGACAAACCTTTATTTTTCAACTTTAAATTTTCACGGATTTCATAAGGATTTGCCGCAATTAAGATATGAGAAGCTCTAACTTTGTCAGGATACTTAAAACTATTTTCATTAGCATTATAATATCTTTTTGCATCAGCTTCCGTAACTTTAACAGTCTTAATCATATCAACAAGTTTTTCCAACTTTAACTCTTCTGTTAATTCTTTTTTATATTCTGCAGGAGTAACGCCGTTTTGTTTTAAAATTTCGTTAAATTTAGCTTTTGAACCAACTTGTTGAATTTTATCTTTTATCGCTTTATCAACATCTTTTTCTGTTACTTTAATATTTCTTTTTTCTATTTCTTGATTTACGAGAGATTTAACAATTAAATTATTAATAACTCTGCCTTTTATCAATAAATACATAAAACCGTTTTTAGATTTTGTATTTATGCCAAGTTGTTTGAAAACAGGATTATTAATTTCTTTATTAAAATCTTTTTCAAACTCAGATTTTGTAATAACCTTATCATTAACTTCAATAATCGCATCTTTATTTTTGTTAAAAGAGCATCCGGTAAAAATAAACATAGATAGGATTAAAGTTAATATCAGTTTTTTTGTATTCATAAAATTACCTCTTTTACTTACTATATTCGTAACTTAACTTATAAATATTATAAAACAAATCCTCCAACATGTTAAATTGTTCATTAAAGTTCATATAACTGTTATCAAACAGCAGAATAGACTTAGCGTTATCAGCAGATTTTGGAGCAGGTGTAAATTTTATTTTTTTAGTTAATTCTGCGGGGATTTTATTGTACAAAATCCGCCATTCAGGCTGAGAGAACGGAGTATAAATTCTAATATTATCATCGGTTTCTCTAATTAAACTAACTGAGATATCCGTCGCAAGAAGTCTTAATTTAATTAATTTTATTAAATTTTCAACACTTTCAGGAATTTTTGAAAATCTATCATGCCATTCTTCAACAATATAATCTAATTCTGTTTGATTATTAACATCAGATAAACGCTTATATTCAATCATTTTTTGTTCTTTTGAACCAACCCATTCATCAGGAATAAATGCTGTAACATTCAAATCAATAATTGCAGGAATTTTGTGAGAGACCGCTTTGCCCTGCAATTCATTAACCGCATCTTCCAAAAGATTACAGTACGTATCAAAACCTACATTAACCATATGTCCATGTTGTTTGGTACCCAAGATATTTCCGACCCCTCTTATTTCTATATCTCTTAGAGCAATTTGATATCCGCTGCCAAGGGTTGTAAATTCTTTAATAGCCTCAAGTCTTTCTCTTGCATCTTTTGTTAAAGTTTTATCAGGCTTATAGAAACAGTAGCAAAAAGCTTGTTTTTCACTTCTGCCGACTCTTCCCCTGAGCTGATAAAGCTGAGCCAGACCGAATTTATCCGCATCATGGATAATCATTGTGTTAGCATTCGGAATATCTAATCCTGATTCAATTATAGTTGTTGAAAGCAAAATATCGTATTCTCTATTTGCAAAATTAACCATAACTTTCTCGAGAAGTTTTTCATCCATTTGTCCATGTCCGACAACAATTCTTGCATTTGGAATAAGTTTTTGCAGCTGTATTTTATATTCTTCAATAGTTTCAACCCTATTATAGAGATAGAATACCTGCCCTTCTCTATCAAGTTCATGCATTATTGCATTTTTCAACGTAGTTTCATTTATTTCTCCGACGAATGTTTTTATTGGTAATCTGTTTTTAGGCGGAGTATTAATAACAGACATATCTTTTATTCCTGATAAGGACATATAAAGCGTTCTAGGAATAGGTGTTGCAGACATTGTTATTATATCAATATTTTCTTTTAATTTTTTAAGTTTTTCTTTATGTCGAACCCCAAATCTATGCTCCTCGTCAACTACAAGCAATCCCAAATTTTTAAACATTACTTTATCCTGCAAAAGCTTGTGAGTTGCGACAACAACATCACATTTACCCAATGCAAGATTTTTCAAAGTTTCTTTTTGTTCTTTTGCTGTTCTAAATCTGGATAAAAGTTCAACATTTATGCCGAAAGGTTTAAATCTTTCGTAAATAGTTTGATAGTGCTGCAAAGCCAAAATAGTTGTCGGAACGATAACTGCGGTTTGATAGCCGGACACTACGGCCTTGAATAAGGCTCTCATAGCAACTTCTGTTTTTCCAAAACCAACATCTCCGCAGATTAATCTGTCCATCGGGCTATCAGATTCCATATCAGCCTTAACTTCATTTATTGCACGCATTTGGTCAGGGGTTTCCGTGTATTCAAAAGACTCTTCCATTTCAACTTGAAGTGATGAATCTTCATCAAATTTTATCCCCTCTTTTAATTTTCGTTTTGCATAAAGCTCAAGTAAATCATAGGCAATAAATTCAACTTCTTTTTTAACTTTAGATTTAGTATTTTCCCAATCAGAACCGCCCATTCTGGATAATTTAGGCTTTACAGAGCCAGAACCTCGGTATCTGCATAACAGATTTATTTGTTCAGCAGGAATATGCAATTTATCGTTGTTAGCATACTCTATTGTTAAATAGTCCTTGTATGCATTGTCAATTTTTTGCTGGCTTAAACCCTTATATATTCCAACTCCGTGTATGGAATGAACTACATATTCACCCTCTTTTATATCGTTTATGCTTTCTATATATTCCGGTTTTTCTTTGTAATAAGATTTTTTACTTGAGGTTATTTCTTTTGAACGCTTATTGAATAACTCTCTATCTGTTATGAGAATTATTTTTAAATCATCAATTTCACACCCCTGAGAAGTAATATTCGGAATAAATTCAGCGTTAAATATTTCGTTTTCTTTTAAAATTTCCTCAACACGTTTTTCAAAATCTGTTGCAATTATTATTTCGTAATCTTTTTTACCTTTCAAGAACTTAACCAAATCTTGTATATCTGCATTGAAATTACGCATACTTGCCGAATTAAATTCTATAATATTATCATCATAAGTTTCTATAAAATTGTTAAAACCTATCTTTGCGAAGCACGCTGTTTTTTGAATAAAGTCTTCAAACGGAATATGATTTTTAGTTTTCAAAAGTATATTTGAACTTTGTTCCTGCGGGATATTATTGCTTAAAAAATCATTATATTGTTTTTCGCAGTTTTCATCCAAAATTTTATATCTTGAATAAATTTCGGACATCTCATCAAAAACAAGAATATAATCTTTAAAATAATCTAAAATACTGCTAAGTTTACTATTATAATTGGATTGATAAACTTCAATGCCCTCAAAATAATCATCAGTAATGAACTTATAGCAAGGTTTTATTATGATATTATCAGTTTTAGAAATTGATTTTTGAGTTTCATTGTTAAAAAATCTTATATCAACAATATCATCGCCCCAGAGTTCTATTCTGACAGGATTATCCATAATTCCGAAAATATCAATAATATCGCCTCTTACGGAAAATTCGCCAATATCAGTTACCATTGTTTCGCGTTTGTAACCAAGAGATACAAGTTTTTGGACAAAGTCCTTAAGATTTATTTCCTCATTTTTTCGAACAACAATAGAATTATCTTTGAAAAAATTTTTATCAGGAAATAATTCCAATAAGGCTTTTACCGGGACAAATAATATTTCAGGCTGTTTTTCCAATAATTCAAGCTGTTTAGCATATTCGTATTTATTTCGTGAAACAGCCTCATACAAAGAAACTTCTTGAAACGGAAATATTTCAGAATTCATATCAAAGATTTTTTTTAAATCGTTCCTGTACTTTAAAGAAATCTGTTCGGAAGCAGTAATAAATAAGATTTTTTTATCAGAATATTCAGCAATTCTATTAAGCAAAAACAAACGTAAAAAAGAAGTAACACCGCTCACGGTAAAAGACTTACTCTTTAAAACATTATTTTTAAAAGCAATTAAATTTTCACAAGTATTAAACTTAAACATAAACAAACATAAACAAAGAAATTAAACCGACTCTTTAGAAGTATCGGAATTTGAATTGTTATCAGAACTGCTATTTAAGGAAGAATTTTCTTCTGCCCCCTTTTCAAAAACACCATCAGCAGCATTTTCGGCAGAAATATTAGGACTTTGATAATCAATACCCATATTTTTCAAAGCATTAATAAAATGTTCAGCACATTGTCTTTGTACATCAGGAGGAACAACCCTTAACAACTCAACCGTCATAGATATAACAGGGTCTTTATCATACCAGCGTGTACCGTTTTCAGGTTTAACCATTTCATAAAAACGCTGCATTGCATCTTTTGAAACCTTTTCTTCAATTTTAGCCAAAAAGACTTCAGCCTGTTTTTTTAATTCAGTTTGATAATTTTTAAGTAAATTAACCACTTCCATCAATAAAGGGTCATGGTCGTACCAACGTTTATATCCCGGCATTATAAACCCCCTTTAAGTCTTCGCTGGAAGTAATATCCGAATCAAATCTTTCAATTTTACCGCCTAACAGAGTAATTTTTTGTTCAAAGTTTTCGTACCCTCTGTCAATGTGATAAAGATTTTCAATAATAGAAGAACCCTCAGCCATAAGTGCAGCAACGACAAGAGATGCACCTGCTCTTAAATCACTCGCTCTTAGGGTAGTTCCGTTCAATTTTTTAACACCTTTTATAATTGCATGGTTTCTGTCCTGATGAATATCAGCACCCATTCGTCTTAGTTCGGGAACTTGCATAAATCTGTTTTCATAAAGACTTTCAGTAATAATCCCAACACCGTTTGCAGTAGACAACAAAACCATAGCCATTGATTGTAAGTCGGTTGGAAATCCCGGATACGGCTGAGTTACAAAGTTAACAGTATTCAATCTTGATTTACATGAAACTTCAATTGCCGTAGGAGAAATCAATTTTATATTAGCACCCATCTTCAATAATTTATTTGTGAAAAAGGTTAAATGGGCAGGGAAAATATTTTTTAAGACAGCTTTTCCTCTTGTTGCCGCAACGGCAGTCATAAATGTACCCGCCTCAATTCTGTCAGGTATAGTCGTATATTCTATTTCGTGTAAATCTTCTTGTTTTACACCGTTAATAGTAATATCAGAAGTGCCGGCACCGATAACATCAGCCCCCATAGCATTTAAGAAGTTGGCTAAATCAATAATCTCAGGTTCTCTTGCCGCATTTTGAATTCTGGTACAACCATCAGCCAAAACAGCAGCAAGCATAAGATTTTCAGTAGCACCAACAGACGGAATATCCAAATATATGTCGCAGCCGGCTAATTTAGGAGCTTTTGCAATAACATAGCCGTTTTCAATTTTGATTTTAGCTCCCATAGCCTCTAACCCCTTAATATGAAAATCGACACGTCTTTCACCGATTGCACATCCTCCGGGCAAAGCCACAACTGCCTCTCTGCATCTTGAAACGAGTGCACCCAATATAATAAATGAAGCTCTCATTTTGCTTACAAGGTCATATTTTGCAGTAACGCTTGTTAATTCTGATGCATCAATTTCAATAGACTTAGAAGAACGGTTGTAACGGGTTTTAGCACCAAGCTGTTCTATAACGCTCAACATTATTTCAACATCTGTCAAATCTGGAACATTATGAATTTTAGTAGCACCTTTTACGAGTACAGAGGCAGCCATAAGCTTAAGCACGGCATTTTTTGCCCCGCCTATATTAACTTCACCTCTTAAGGGAGTTCCGCCTTTTATATTATACTTTTCTACCAAAATTTGCTCCTTATTTGAACAACTTCTGCCAATTATTAATGATATTATAATACACTTTTAAATACATGATGTAAAGTCTTTAACTTAAATTGTAAAGCAACAGGCAAACAGTCGGAAATTTTAATATCTGCATAACTTTACATTAAGAAATCTAACCTTTTATTTCAGCACGCAAGTTATTATCTTTGTCTGCACAATTTATTTGCAGATTTATGGCCGCTAAAAGCCTCCAATCCAAGATATTTTGCAGCCGGCCCAATTTCTTGTTCAATTCTTATGAGCTGATTATACTTAGCCATTCTGTCAGAACGAGAGGCAGAACCTGTCTTAATTTGTCCGCTGTTTGTTGCAACTGCCAAATCTGCAATAAACGTATCTTCAGTTTCTCCCGAACGATGGGAAATAATCGTTGTATATCCTGCAGCCTGAGCCATTGCAATAGCATCAAGGGTTTCAGATAATGTACCTATCTGATTTACTTTTATAAGAATTGAGTTGCCGATACCACGTTTAATGCCCTCACTCAGACGTTTCGTATTTGTTACAAACAAATCATCACCTACTAGCTGACATTTATGACCTATTTTTCTGGTAAGCATTTCCCAGCCCTCCCAGTCTTCTTCGGCCATACCGTCTTCTACGGAAACTATCGGATATTTATCAACCCACTCTTCTAAAAAATCTACCATTTCCTCTCTTGAAAGAGTTCTGTTTTCTCCTGCAAGAGTGTATTTTCCGTCTTCATAAAACTCACTTGATGCGACATCCAAGCAAATTTTTATTTGTTCTGTTGTATATCCTGCCTTTTCAATAGCCTCAACGATAAAGCATAGTGCCTCTTCATTGGAAGATAAATTGGGAGCAAATCCACCCTCATCACCGACAGAAGTCACATAGCCTTTTTCTTTTAATATAGCCTTTAAATGGTGAAAAACTTCCGTACCCATTCTGATAGCCTCGCTAAAGCAGGCTGCTCCTACAGGGGCAATCATAAACTCCTGAAAATCAACATTATTATCAGCATGGACACCGCCGTTAATAATATTCATCATCGGAACGGGAAGAGTCATCGCATTAATACCGCCTAAATATCTGTACAAAGGAGAACCGTAAGCATTTGCAGAAGCCTTTGCACATGCCAGAGATATACCGAGGATTGCATTAGCACCGTATTTTGATTTATTATCAGTGCCGTCCAATTCTCTCATTATTCTGTCAATTTCTTGTTGGTGAGCGGCGTTTTCACCTATTAATTCAGGAGCAATTTTTGTATTAACATTGTCAACAGCCTTTAAAACACCTTTGCCCATATACTTTGTTTCATCGTTATCACGAAGTTCTAACGCCTCAAACAAACCTGTAGATGCACCAGACGGAACAGCTGCTCTGCCGACAACCCCGCTTGATAGTTTTACATCCACTTCAACAGTCGGATTTCCTCTTGAGTCAAGTATCTGTCTTGCTGCAACGTCTTCTATGTATGTCGGCATATTGTCTCCTTTATAATTTAATACTACAAACTAATTATAATAAAAGCATACAACCTTTTCAAGAGAGCAGAAGCATTAATTCTTACAAGCCGAAATCCATTTGTTAACAAGCTCTAAGTCTTTTTGTGTATAAGTCGGATAAGACATATCCGACATTTCTTCAAAATACCTATTTATAATACCCTTATGCTCAATAAAATCAATTAATGCACCCTGCTTATCTCCGGCATAGAATTTTGACACTCCTCTCCGAAAATATGCATCGGTGTATTTATAGTAACAATTTTCTATAACATTAGTATAAGCATCTGCCGAAAGAGCATATTCTTCTAATTTATAATGTGCCTTTCCCTTTAAGGTGTATGCAGCAACAAGTCCCGATTTTTTAATACCCGGATAATTAAATCTCTTTGCCTTGTTATAAACAGATTTTTGATTTGAATTTAAAAGAACAATAGCCTTATTTGCAGAGTTTAAAACATTTCTGTAATCATGTTTATATTTATAAACATAAGCCTCCAACAAATAGAGCTGATAATCATTGTTTACATAACTTTTTGCCTCAGATAAATATTTTAAAGCTTCATCATAATCATTATACTTTGTGTAATAATCATTGGCATCATCATATAATTCCATATACCGAGCCTCATTAGAGGCTAATTTTGGCTTAGGCATATAATCTTGAAAACAAATAAAACCTATTGTCCCGACAGCTAAAACAATCCACAATAAAAGAAAACTATATATTACAATTAAAGCTTTACCTCCTTTTTGCTTATGTAATGGCATCCTTTTGCCATGTTGAGCAAAATATTGAATATCATATTTAAAAGCCTGCTCATCCGTATTTATTTTGTACGTAAAATTAGGAATATTTTCAGATACCTTTATCAAATCCAAAATAAAATTATAAGCACAAAAACTAAAATTTAACGCAGACGGAACAGCCTCAAAAGAAATAACCTCTCCTGATTTCAGCCTGATATCAACAAAATTTGTGACATCAGCCGATTTACGTCTGCCTGCATAAATGACACTGATATGAACATTTACATTAAAAGATTTAATATCAGAAGTATTAATAGTTTCAATTTCAGTAATTTTACCTTTTTCTTTGTATACAAGTTGAATAAAACTATCCGCAACAATCAAATCAGAGACATATTGACCTTTTTTCATTACCTCTCTGAATAAAAACGGCAAAAATATAATAAGAGCTGAAATAAGCTCCCACCCGTCACTTCTAACTCTATACGAAAATGTAGAAGTCCTATCAAGAATAATAAAATAAAAAACAGCACCAATTAAAGCAATACACACCAATACAATAATGGCAAGCATAAAAACAGACATTCTGCTTTGAACTTTAATCTTTTTCATAGTTTAAGTATAAAGGATATTAAAAATACATTCTATGAAATATTACGCATTTTTTACCATAGAAAACAATTTTTTTGAGTTGAGACAAAAATACTAATTTGCTAAAAGATTTAATATTTTGCGTTAAATATTTTTTGGAAAGAGGCGGCTTGTTTTTAACAAGCCGCCTCTTTCATCGACATCTTCTAATTTTACGCAAAAAAAAAGTTTGCCGATTGCGACAAACATTAAATAAACACGAGGATATTAAGAGAGAGAGTATAAAATATTTCTATTTTATAAAACCTGTTCCGTTATTGCTTAACTTATTCGTAAGCTCATAACTTTCTTCGTTTTGTATTAAATTTTCCCTAAGTTAATTTTTAATTCCCTTACTCTTATATAAAGTTCATGCCTTTAAAAAAATTGCCTTAATGTTACAAAATATTACAAATCGTGTTTTTTTCTATGTCTGTTTTAAAATATAGTTGGAGAGAATAGGAGATATATATGGCGATAAAATCTATAATTTTGGCGGCAGGAAAAGGGACAAGAATGAAGTCTGACAAGCCAAAAGTTTTGCACGAAATTTTTGATAAAACTTTATTGGGATACGTTCTTGATGCAGTAAACGGCACAGGAAAAGTAGATGAATCTTTCGTAATAGTAGGTCATCAAGCCGAAGTTGTAGATGAATATGTAAAATCAAATTATGAAAATGCTAAAACAATATTGCAAACTCCACAGCTCGGAACAGGACACGCCGTAAGTATGGCTTGTCCGGAATTAGAAGATTTTGACGGAGAGGTTATAATCCTTTGCGGAGACACGCCGTTAATAACATCTAACACGCTTGAAGCCTTTATTAAATCGCATAAAAATAATTTTGCACATATTACGGTAATGACGGCAAATTTTGATAACCCTAAAAATTACGGAAGAATAATCAGAAACATTGATGGTTCTGTTAAAGCAATAGTTGAAGAAAAAGATGCAACAGAAAAAGAAAAACAAATTCAAGAAGTAAATGCAGGCATATATTGCTTAAACTGGCAAAAAGTTAAGAAAGCCTTTTCAGAGCTTAAAAGCAATAATGCACAAGGAGAATACTATTTAACAGATATAATTGCCTGGGGCACAAAAAAGAATTTAAATGTTCAAGCCTACACACTAAAAGATAATAACGAGATTTTGGGTATAAATTCAAAAATACAATTAGCAGAAGCCTCAAAAATTTTAAATAACAGAAGTTTAAAAAGACTAATGAATGACGGTATAACAATAATAGACCCTGAAAATACATGGATAAGTCCTGAAACAAATATAGACACCGATACAATAATTTATCCGAATACATTTATAACAGGCAAAAACGAAATAGGAAAGAATTGTAAAATAGGGCCGTTTTCACACATCAGAGGCGGCTGTAAAATCGGAAATAATGTCAGAATAGGAAACTTTGTTGAAATTAAAAAGTCTGAAATAAAGGATAACACAAATGTTTCGCATTTAAGCTACATAGGCGACAGCGAACTCGGTTCGCACGTAAACATCGGAGCAGGAACAATAACTGCAAACTATAATCCGATTACAAAAGTAAAAAGCAAAACAGTTATTAAAGACAACGCAAATACAGGTTCAAACTCCGTTCTTGTTGCACCTTTAACAGTAGAAGAAGGAGGCTTTGTAGCAGCAGGAACAACAGTTACAAAAGATGTTGAAGAAAAATCACTTGCAATCTCAAGAGCAGAGTTGAGAACAATAAAGAATTACGTAAAATAAATTTCGAACTAAACCAACTGATAAAAAATTAAGGAAACTAAAATGAGTATAAAACCTTGGAATGAATACTTTTTAGATTTGGCAAAGACCTGTGCAAGCCGTTCAAACTGCATTAGAGCTCAGGTAGGAGCGGTAATTGTAGGCGAAGACAAAAAAATAAAAGCAACAGGATACAATGGGACACCATCAAAAGTTGAATCTTGTGCAGAAAGAGGCGAATGCTACAGAGTAAAAAATAATATTCCCTCAGGAACAAGATACGAAACCTGCCGTTCAATTCACGCAGAGCAAAACGCAATAATTCAGGCAGGACAAGATAGATGCCAAAATGCCACAATGTACATATACGGACACCAAATGATTTGTATTTTGTGCAAAAGATTTATCGTTCAATCAGGAATAAAAGATGTTTATCTAAAAAAAGATGAAAATTCCCCGCTTATTTATGTAACAGTCGAAGATATTCGTAAAGAGCTTGATGGCTCAACAGCAGGAGTAACCTTATAAAATATAAAGTTTTAAATAAAAAAATACAGGTCTCAAACAGCTTTTCGACCTTACACAGGAGCATTTGTAAAGATATATTAAGTTAAGACTTTTTAAGAAAGATTTATTGATAAAAAAAATCAAAAAGTGGAATAATATAAGTGGAGATACAAAACCCAAAGGAACAAATGAATACAATACAATTTCACAGTGATCTTCAGAGATTAATTGAAATTTTACCGCCCAAGGTAACGAGCTGCCTCAACCCTGATGATATGGCAGATGTGATTGAAATAGTTCTGGATTTAGGCAGACTCCCCGAAATCAGGCACCATAAGGGCAAAATTGATTGTATCGAGTGTGAACCTATAACTGATGAAGATATTCAGTATATTACAGGTCATTTGCAAGAATTTACATCAGATAACCGTTCAGGTATCCCTGGAACTTTGCACAGAATTAGTGCTATCAGAAACAGACAAAGAAAAATTGTAGGATTAACGTGTAGAATTGGTAGAGTTGTAACAGGTACAATTGCTTGTATAAAAGATTATGTTACGACGGGAAAAAGTATTTTATTTTTAGGTAGACCCGGTGTTGGAAAAACCACTAAATTGAGAGAAATCTCAAGACTTGTTGCAGATGAACTCGGAAAACGTGTTGTAATTGTAGATACATCAAACGAAATAGCCGGCGACGGAGATACACCGCACCCTGCGATAGGTAAAGCAAGACGTATGCAGGTAAGCCAACCTGAATTCCAAAAAGATATAATGATTGAGGCTGTAGAAAATCATACGCCTGAAGTTATTGTAGTAGATGAAATAGGTACAGAAGCTGAAGCACAAGCGGCAAGAACGATTGCAGAACGTGGGGTTATGCTGATTGCAACCGCTCACGGTCAAAGTTTGGAAAATTTAATTAAAAACCCTGCACTTTCAGATTTGGTCGGCGGAATTCAATCTGTAACGCTCGGAGATGATGAGGCAAAACGCAGAGGCTCTCAAAAAACAGTTCTTGAAAGAGAAAAACAACCGACTTTTGATATTGTAATAGAAATTATTGACAGAAATACTCTTGCAATATACAAAGATACATCAGAGGCCGTAGATTACATTCTAAGAGGCTGGCCTATCAGACCTGAAATAAGAAAAGTTGACCAAACTTACGACAAAAAACCTATCGAAACTGTAAGTGAAAAGGTTGAACTTAATCTTCCGAAACAAGATTCAAAACAGGCTGACAAAATTGAAATTAAGCCTGAAACTGTGATGACGGAAAAAGAAGTTAAAGCGGAAGCGAAATATCAATACCACCATCCGCAAGCCCCTGCAGAAGATTCACTTAAATTCTCATTTTCAAGAAAAGATTACGTTAATGAAAATAAAAAATTCAAGAAAATATACTTGTACGCAGTATCAAGAAATATTGTAGAAAAAATAATTGAAAGATTAGACTTAAACGTTGAAATAACAAGAAATTTGGATGATGCAGATATTGTAATTGCTCACAAAAATTTTGCAAAAAGCGGAGCAAAAATTCTTTCAACAGCAAATGATTACAGATTGCAAGTATTCTTTATAAAAACAAATTCAATGGCACAAATTCAAAAGGTTATGAAAGAAGCCCTCGATATACGAGAATCTGAACAAACACTGCAAGGATACTGCGACGATGCAGAAAGAGCATTGGATGAAGCAAAGGCTGCAATTAACAAAATATTAAACGGAGGAGGTAATCAAGAAATTGAACTCCAACCTCAAAACCAGCAAATAAGAAAACTTCAACATGAGCTGGTTGAACAGCATAATCTTAACAGCCAAAGCGTAGGCGAGGGAGAACAACGACATCTCCGCATAGTAGGCGGTAAAGATTTTAAGAAAATTATTTAAGGAAGCAATTACACCCTATCATATAAAAAACTATATCTATAATATTTCACCCTGAATTTATTTCCACTAATGTCAGGAATAACTTTATGGTTATTATTAAGTTTTAGTCACCCTGAACTCGTTTCAGGGTCTATTTACTTGCAAATTTAGCTCTTACTTCCAAATTGAATAGATGCCGAAACGAGTTCGGTATGACAGTCTTATACTATTATAATTTACCATGAAAAGTAGTGATATTTATTTCAGGGTCTTAGATTTACAAGATGCTAAATTCGTTTCACGCCTCAGAATGTTAAAATGTGTTCCACAGGATTTATTTAGTGGTCTATGTATATGGTTAGTAGATACTTGCTATTTGTTTTAAATTAAATATAATGCCCTTATTAATCATTTACCTGTACAAATTGTGTATAAAAATCATATGATTTTTTCTTAGTCTGAGGATTAATTTCTTCAATCATATCAACCACTTTATAACCAGCATCAGCACCAGATGCACGACCTGTTATTGAATAAAAAATACCATCTTTTGTATACTCTTCATTCGCATGAAAATGACCCGCAAAAATTCCAATTACATTATTATGTTTTGCCAAAACTTCTTCATAGCGTTCGTTTTTATAGGCATCACGTTCCGTATGTCTTAGTTTCATAGGAAAATGCTGTAGGATAACAACATTTTTTTTATGATACTTTTTCAACTGTTTATCAAGCCACGCTAAAGTTTCATCTCTGTAATACCCTCCCGGGCTTGGAATAACTTCTCTTGCACCATCAAGAGCTATAAAAATTATATCCTCTTTTTTTATAACAAAATTTGTTTTCTTTGTTTTTTGAAATTTATTATATTTTCTTACAACGGCAACATAATCCTCTCTTGAAAATCCGCCCATTTTGAATACATCGTGATTTCCCAAAATAACATAATACGGAACATTTAACTTTTCTGCCTGAGTTAAAAATCTTATATAATCCTTTTCATCGGCTTTATCAGTATTATCACCCGTAAAAGCAACAAATTGGACATTTTTTGTACTATTAATTCCGTTTATTATTTTGTCAAAAGTTTCAATAGATATGGAATTATCTTTAAAGTGTAAATCGGTTACCTGAACGAATCTAAAATCCTTACAAAATCCAATAGAATTAATAGTAAGGAAGACAAAACACGATAGTAACATTTTATATATAAATTGTTTCATACTCTGTTCCAATCAGTAATTATATGATAAAATACTTATACAAAATATTATAACATAAGCGGAATTATATAATGCAAAATTTTATAAAAAATCATCCTGAATTTTGTTCAATAGGTCTTTTAATTGTTTTATGCGTATTTTTTCTGTTTTTCGGACTAAATTTCTATCCGATACTTGATACGCAGGAAGCCCTTTTTGCTACAATTGCAAAAAATATTATTGAACACAATGATTATAATGTTCTAATGCTAAACATGCAACCATTTTTGGATAAACCACCTCTGTATTTTTGGTTAATTACCCAATCTATAAAAGTTATGAACGGGTTTAATGAGATTAGTGTAAGACTGCCTAATACAATTATTTCATCGTTGTTTATATTTTTCACATATTTTATGGGCAAAAAGATAATATCAGGAAAATTTGGATTGTCATCAGCCGTAATACTTTTAACAAGTTTATCGTACTTATTACTGTCACATTTGGCAATATTAAACATAGCGTTTATATTTTTTGTAACAATAGCTCTTTATCTAAGTTTCTTTTCAACGTTAAAAGAAGAAAAATCTAAAATCAAAAAAGTACTATGGTGGGGATTTTATATATTTTGCGGATTGGCATGCCTTGTAAAGGGTGTTTTAGGAATACTTTTACCTCTTTTAGTAATGTTTGTTTACTGTTTTATCACAAAAAATTTAAAAGAACTTTATAAACCAAGCCATTTAATACCGGGAATATTGCTTTTTACAGCGATTACCGTACCTTGGTATTACGAAATGTATAAAAATTTTGGTGTTCCTTTCATCAGCAATTACATATTTATGCCTGATTTGAAACACTTTTTCAAAAATATTTTTT
Organism: bacterium; assembly: GCA_017478515.1. Classification (GTDB taxonomy): domain Bacteria; phylum Cyanobacteriota; class Vampirovibrionia; order Gastranaerophilales; family Gastranaerophilaceae; genus UBA791. The sequence continues at coordinate 31,559 of JAFVDH010000064.1, read as the reverse complement.
ATTTTGCAATATTGTTTATTCCTGCTTTTATGCCATGGATTATCATTTTTTACGGATATTTATACACGGTTGTAAAGAAAATTATTTTAAGATTTAAAAATAACGCAAAATTTAATATCATAACAATTGAACAAAAAATAAGTTTATTCGGAATATTGTATTTTACGCTCACATTTCTATCAATATCTGTAATGCAAAAATCAGCATATTCAATATTGTTATTAATTCCGTCAAGTGCACTGCTAACAGCTCACTTTTTGTGTGCAAAAGATATAAATGAGAATTTTAAAACTAAAATTGTATCCTTTTCAACATATCTACTTGCAACATTTTTTACGGTAAGCACTATATCTTTTGCTTTTGTATACATGTTTTTACCGCTAAATTTATTTGAACAAGTCCAACAGTTTAAAAACTTTTTTATAATAGGAATAAATTTCTTAAGTATATTAATGCTTTTGAAATTAAAAAATAAAAATATGTTCTCAACAATTTCAACATACGTATTATCAATGTTTTTTATAATGGTTTTCACGGTAGTACATGGATTTAATATGTTTTACCTAAGCGGAGAAAATGAACTTGTAAAATTTTCTCAATACGCAAAAACAAAAGATTCTAAATTACTTGTGTATAACTTGCCAATACGCCCAAGCATATTAATTAATGCAACTGAATATGTTTATTTTATAGACAAAAACAAGATAAAAGATATTGGTAAAATTTTTGATGAATCAGAAAACAAGGTTTGCTATATTCTTATGAAAAACAGAGATACAGCTTATGTAATGAAAAAATTAAATGACGGATTGTATCTCGTAGATAAAGGCGATAAATATTCAATATTTTCAAATATTAATATGCCTAAAAAATCTATAACATTAACAAAATTTTATAATGATTAATAATTAAATTTTAAGACATCTATACAAATTTTTTATGAGGGTGTTTTGTTTCATTCAGAAAAATTCAACTGCAAAATTTAAACTACCGACTAAAAAACAGACTCGAAAAACCCATGCTCTAAAGCACTTTGAGAAACCTTTGTCAACAAAAAAAATGCAAAAATTTAACCTAAATTCATTAAATTTTTGTCATTAATTTTTGTAAAACCCAATTTACTTAATAATACCAAAGGGCATGGTCTATTGTAAAAAATTATATCAAAGATTTTACTTGTAAGTCATGGAATAAAGTACTAGCATGAACATGTCGAAAGGGAAACGATAGACAAAATAAGACAAATAGGAAAAAGCTTAGTATTTGTCAATTTAATTAAAAATAAAATAAGGGATACAGATTAGGAATAGTCGGATACGAAAAGGAGTGATGGCTCACTGAATTTTAATTCAGATTTAGAAAAGATTTTACGCAATATGAATAGTTGAAATATAAAAAACAAAATTTAATCATGAGAGGACAAAGGGATAGTTTTCTCATAAACTTGCCGAAAGGCAGGTTTTTTTTTATAATTAAAGAATGGATGAAAAAGAAACAAAATATATAATATCTCTAATGAGTGGAACATCAACCGATTCAATTGATACCGGTTATTGCAAAGTAACTCCGGATTTAAGGGTAGAAGTTATTGACGGAATAAATTACCCGTATCCTGAAAATGTGAAAGAACAAATTTTTAATTTATATAAACCCGACAGCACAATACAAGATTTATGCAGAATGAATTTCGTAATAGGAGAATGCTTTGCAGCTGCGGCAAATAAATTAATAAAAAAACACGGAAAACCTGATTTTATTTCATCTCACGGACAAACCGTTTATCACATACCCTCAAACAGTACACTACAAATAGGCGAATCCTCTGTTATATCAGCAAGAACGGAATGTATGACAATTTCTAATTTTAGAGAAAAAGATATAGCAGTAGGCGGACAAGGTGCACCTCTGGTATGTTTTGCCGATGAAAAGTGGTTTAAACCGCTAAAGAAAAATATTATTGTCCAAAATATAGGAGGAATTTCAAATTCTACAGTTATTTTGAATGAGTTTGACACATTCGGCTTTGATAATGGCCCCGGAAATATGCTCATCGACTACTGCATGAGAAAATATTTTGACAAAGAGTACGATAAAGACGGATTGACAGCTTTAGAAGGAAATATTTGCGATAACTGGCTAAACTTGCTTTTAGAAGATGAATATTATCTTATAGAACCACCTAAAACAACCGGAAGAGAATACTTTTCTGAAAAATATATAGAAAACGCATTAAAATCTGCACCGAAAGACCCAAAAGACATAATATCCACGCTAACAGCACTTACGGCAAAATCCATAGCCGTTTCATATGAAAGATATGTTTATACTCAATCTGCAATAGATGAAGTAATCCTTGGAGGAGGAGGAGCGTATAACCCGACTTTAACAAAAATGCTAAAATATTATCTTCCAAAACATGTCGAACTTAAAACACATGAAGACTATGGTATTTCTAATAATTTTAAAGAAGCCGCCGCATTTGCACTTCTTGGTTACTGTACATTTTATAACATTCCGAACAATCTGCCATCTTGTACCGGGGCAAAATACAGAACAGTCCTGGGCAAAATTACTTATTAGTATTAGTATTTGCTAACAACAGTCTTACATATATAATATTTTCCGCCAAATATTCCTCAAACGTTACAAAGCGAACAGCCGCAGTAAAAAGAGGATTAGAGAGCCTGTATCCGAAGCTATAGCGAAGTGTATTTCAAAATCTGTTATTGGGAAGACCCTTAAATAAATTCAGGGCAACATTGTGAAAAATTTTCGTGGAAACATGTATATAGTTACCAAAATTATTCTAAATCAATATCCTCGACATAATGTTCATCATCATAGTCATTTTCATTATCGATTATAATTGAATTTTCACCTACATCATCATAACTCTTTTCGTCCTCGGATTCGTCATCTGTCTCTAAATAAGCATTTATATCTTGTTCAAGGTAATTTTTTATTGCTTTTGGAATATAATTAACTAAATCAGATGCTAAGACAGAATATTCGGTTAAATCTTGAGATGCAATCTCACCCGCAAATCCATGCAAATAAACGGCCAAGCAAGCTGCCTCAAACGGAGACATTTTTTGAGCAGACAAACCCGCTATCATTCCGCACAAAACATCACCCGTTCCGGCCTTTGCCAAAGCAGAATTTCCTGAATTATTTGTATAAATTTTTCCCTCTTTTGAACAAACAACAGTCTTATGAGATTTTAATACAGTAACACACTTAAACATCTCTGTTATTTTTTTTGCAGTAAATCTCGGATTTCGCAAAATATCTTCCGTCTTTTGTCCCGTAAGTCTTGCGGCCTCACCTACATGCGGAGTAAAAATAACATTTTTAGGCAATTTTATCTTAGGGAATTTAGAAATAATATTTAATCCCTCTGCATCAATAATAACGGTCTTATCCGTATCTTTTATATCCGATAATATTGCCTTAAATAGCAATATTGCCCCCGCATCTTGAGATAAGCCCGAACCAAGCGAATATACATCATATTTACTAAGCTGAGACTTAATTTCCCCTATCGGAATACAAACAATATCAGGTGACATAGATGCAATTCTGGTAAGCACAGACGGAACACTTGCCAATGTAACATATCCGCAGCCCGATTTTAACGCAGAAATGCTTGAAAAATACGCAGCACCGGAATAATTTCTGCTGCCTGCTATATTAAGAACCTTTCCAAATGTTCCCTTATAAGATTTTTGTTCCCTTTTCGGAATTTGTAAATCCAATTTTAAACTCCGTAATTTTGTCTTATAGCCTCATACAGGACAATTGCAACAGAATTTGATAAATTTAAACTTCTTCTGTTTTCAATCATTGGTATCGTATAGGCATTTTCAAATTTTTCTTTCAAAAGATTTTCATCCAATCCTCTTGTCTCAGGCCCGAATACAAGAAAATCACCGGTTTTATAATGAGCATTATAATGTTCTTTATCAGTTTTTGTTGTAAAATAGTAAAAATTTGACTCAGGATACTCCTGCCATAAATCTTCTAAAGAAACAACCCTCTTAACATCAACAAAATCATGATAATCAAGCCCCGAACGTTTTAAGTATTTGCTGGTCAAAGAAAAACCTAAAGCCCCTACAAGGTATAATTTTGCACCGGTACAAGCACAAAGCCTGATAATATTACCGGTATTCTGAGGAATTTCAGGTTCTACCAAAACAATATTAAAAGACTTAATACCCTTATCAGTCGGCATCTTTACTAATTTTCAACCTCTTGATTTATTTCTTTGTCAACTTCTTTAAAGAATTTTTTACTTTCGAATATAACAGGTAAACCTCTTAATACACAAAGCAGAATGGCCATTTCAGTAAACGTAGCCGCAAATACATACCAGAATTTAGATACATAATAATCCATTGTAGGTACATTGTAAAGAATAATAAGCATAAATGCACCAACTTTGGCAACAGCATACCAAATTCTTACAAATTTCGAACAGCAAATAAATCTGTAAACTTCATCCTCCTGCATTGATTTTTCACCAAAAGCAGTATACCCGTAGCTTGCAGCAACACTTCTTATACTATCAACAACAACGCCTCTTACAATTGCAATTAACGGGAACACTATAGAAATCCAACCCATAACCGCAAATAAAATCCAATAAGAATATTCGGCAATTCTATCACTCATAATGTCAAGAGTCGCACCAAGTTTAGAAGAAACATTAAATTTTCTGGCAAGATAACCGTCTAATCCGTCAAGAGCAAATGCCAAACCTGTTAAAATAAATGCCACATAATATGCAATCCCGTAATTTGCAACCATCTGCTTGGTAACAAGAAGATGCGAACCATCATCTCTGCATACAAAAACAAGATATATTGAAATAAAAACTAAAAAAATTCTAAATATACTTACAATATTAGCACTTGAAGATTTTAAAGATTGCAAACACATACGTGCCTTATCCTTAATGCTAACAACATTATCTGACATCATGCCCCCAATTATTTTCATATTATATATATATTAAAACTAATTTTGTTTTAATCTTGACAATGCAAAGTTATGATTATCTAAAAGTTCAACCATTTTTTCACCGAGCATTATCTTTTCAGCCTCTTCTAAAATCTTAACAACGCTGTAACCGTTTTCTCCATCAGAACGAGCTTTAGTACCGTTATCACAGCAAGAAATAAAATGTTGACATTCTAATTTCAAAGGTTCAATTTCCAAATAATCCAATTTTACATCAACAGAATTATTAGCAAAATTATCGAAAATTTGTAATTTATTTTCTGCAACAGTATCATCTAAAACGGCCGTCTTCTTAGTACCTCTAACAAGAAGCGTAACGTGTTTTTTAGGAGTAATCCAGCTATCAGAAATATGTCCTATAACACCATTTTCAAACTCAAGAGTTATATGAGTTATATCCATAATTTCATTTCTTTCGCTGCTGCATCCGACAGCCGATAAAACCCTAACAGGCTCTTTAGAGGTAACGTAGCTTATCAAAGAAACATCATGCGGTGCTAAATCCCACATAACACTTCTGTCATTTTTAAAGTAATTTACGTTTAATCTATCACTTTGAGCATAAACAATTTCGCCAAGTTCACCCTCATCAATAAGCATTTTTAAACGATTAACCGCAGGATGGTATAACAACAAATGTCCGACCATCAACACCAAACCTTTTTCATTTGCCAAATCAGTCAAATCTTTTGCCTCTTGAGCGACAGTTGAAATAGGTTTTTCAACATAAACATTTTTACCGTTTTGCAAAAACTCCTTAACCAAACCATAATGAGTATGGCTAGGAGTAACAACGATTACGCTTGTAATTTCCGGGTTTTGAACAACTTCTTTATAATCTTTTGTTACTTTTACACCGGGATACTGTTCTGTAACTGTTTTCAAATGTTCTTCATCCATATCACAAACAGTATCAAGCACACCAAGGTTGTAGAAATTTCTTACGATATTTCTGCCCCATAGTCCGCATCCTATTACAGCTATTCGTTGTTTACTCATAATATACCTTTGCCATCAAAAATTTTATCTATAATAGATTATAGAATTATTTATCAAATTAGTCAAAAACATAACTGATTATTGCAGCTTCTCTGGCTCTTTTAATAGCCTTAGCAACCATTCTTTGGTGCTCTGCACAGTTTCCTGTTACTCTTCTCGGAATTATTTTTCCTGCTTCTGTTAAATATCTTTTTAATTTTGCAGCATCTTTATAATCGATATGGTCTACTTTATCCGCACAAAAACTGCAGCATTTTTTCTTTTTTTTGTCTTGTAAATCTTGTTTTGCCATTGTTATTTTCCTTTCGTTTGTAATTGTTTAATATTTTAACTATTAAAATGGAATTTCATCTTCTGAAATCAATTCATCAACGAATTCTTCTTCTGCAAATTTAACAATTTCCTCGTTATTACCCGCAGATTTTGAAGAACTTACTGCATCTGCAGACATTTTTTCAATATCATTTGCATCAATTTCATAAATTCTTCTTTCGCTTCCGTCATCTGATTTTACAGCTGCTATTTGCAATCTGCCTTCGACAAGAACTCTATCACCTTTCGATATTTCATCTATAAGGTCATTTAGTGCAGTTCTTTTTGAAATAACTCTAATTAACATTTCATCTTTATCACCGATATTTAAAACAAACGCCGATACTGAAACGTTATTTTGAGTAAATCTCTTTTCGGGATTTCTGTATACATACCCTGTTACAACTGCTTTTGCCAATGTCATTTTCAAATTCCTTATGCGTTAACCGGTTGTACTGAAACTTCCAAAAACATTGTTCTTAAGATGTTTTCATTGTGTTTCATTTGTGTTTTTAATTCAGAAATATTACCTGCAGGAATTGTTACTATACTGCTTACAAAGTATCCGTCTCTGAAATTTTTAATATCATATGCAAGTTTTTTTCTGCCAATTTTATCTCTTGATACAATTTTTACATCCAAAGCTGTCAAAGACTCGTCAAATTTTTCAATTAATTTTTCGATTTCGTCTGTATCTAAGTTTGGTCTGAAAATTGTTAATAATTCGTATTGTTTCATTTTTTTCTCCTTAAACCTTAATAATATAAGAAGATTTTAGCATAAACAAAAATTTTACAATACTATCTTAAATTTCTTGTTAAATTATTTAATAAACCAAAGCTTTTTCTTCGTTCAACATCTTTATTAAATCAGGAATAACTCTCTCAAAATCAACTCCGTACCAGTTGGAATTTTTAGAATTAACAGTAGTTTTTATAGCCTCATAGGTGTAATCTACGGCGACATTTAAAGATTTCTGCAAAGACAAATCATTCATCAACGCACCGACACAGGTGCTTGCAAAAATATCACCAGTACCATGAAAATAATCATTTATTTTTTCGCTAAAACAACTGTAATATTCATTTTTTGAACTATCATACATCATTGTGCCAATTTCATTTTGATTGAAAGATACACCTGTCAAAACAGTCCTTTGAATACCTAAATCGCTTAACCGTTTTAGAACATCTTTTATAAAGACCTCATTATAATCGTTTTTATACTCAATATCTAGTAAAAAAGATGCTTCTGTCAAATTAGGAATAATTATATCAGCATTTGAACATAATCTACGCATTTTATTAACAAAGTCTTTTGTAAAACCGGAATAAAGTTTTCCGTTATCACCCATAACAGGGTCAACAACTATTATATTGTCGTTAGTTTTAAACTCATCAAAAAATTCAGCAACAAGATTAATTTGTTCAACAGAACCTAAATAGCCCGTATATATTGCATCAAATTTAAATTTTTCGGATTTAAAATGCTTGGATACGGATGGTATATCTGATGTTAAATCTCTAAATGTAAAATTTTTAAATGCAGTGTGAGTAGATAACACAGCAGTAGGCAGCACAGCAGCCTCTACACCCATAGCAGAAATTATAGGTAACGCAACAGTCAGAGAACATTTACCTACACATGAAATATCTTGTATAGTAATAATTCTTTTCATAAATACCTATTTTAACAGTTTATTTAAAATTCCTAAAACTTCATCCATTTTTGACTGCTTGTCACTGCTATCATGCTCAAAAGATTCTCTCACACAGTGATTCATATGTGCAGACAAAATTTCAAAATTAACTTTTTTTAGAATAGAAATTGTAGACATAAGCTGAGTACTTATATCCATGCAATCTCTATCTTCGTCAATCATTTTTAAAAGACCGTCAATTTGACCTTTTGCCGTTTTTAATAAACGTTGTACAGTTTTAGATTCCGCTTTCATACAAAAATTATAGCACATAATACTAATTTGTACTATGTGCTATAAAATCTTGTTACCATAAAAATTTATTTTTCACAGTCATCGGATTTTGTTTTACATTTTTTAAATTTTTTGCATTTGCAATTACTTTCTACACCGTCGCATTTTTTGCATTTACATTTATCTTTACAAGTGCATTTGCCGTTTTCCTTGCATTTACAATCCTTAGAACAAGCGCATTTTTCTGATTTTGCACATTTGCAATTTCCACATTTGCAGTCATCCTTACAATTGCATTTTTCGCATTTTGAATTTTTACAGCTTTCACAAGTACAGTCGCATTTTTCTTCTGCACAGTCGCATTTTTTGCATTTACATTTGTCTTTACAAGTGCATTTGCCGTTTTCTTTACATTTACAATCCTTAGAACACGCACATTTTTTTGCTTTTTTACATTTGCATTTTTTGCATTTACAGTCATCCTTGCAATTACATTTTTCGCATTTTGAATTTTTACAATTTTCGCAAGTACAATTACACTTTTGTTGAGAGCAATCGCAATTTTCGCATGCAAAAACACTGTTTACGGCAAAAAACATTAATCCGAAAACAAATAGTGATGCTAATAGCTTTTTCATAATATCTCCTTTCAACTATATATAAAAAAACATGCTCAATAATACCAACACCCCGTGGGGGTATCATTATATTAAAACATTTTGGGCTTGCTGTCAAGATTTTAATTAAAAATTTAATTAAACTTTTGAATTATTATTTTATAAACCCGATTAAAAACTTGTGGATTATAAACATTCATACAAACAAGAATATTCCAAAGAAACAAATTGTTTTACTAAAAATTATTTTGCCAAATGTGCACCCAAAATTTTGCCGTCATCGACAGAAACTTCATAATTCATCCCAAAATAATTCGTAGCAGAAATATTTCCGTTATCTAGAAGAGAAATACCGATATATGGACTAAACTGAGCAATATCAGGATTAAACTCGTTCAAAGGTTGAACTCTCCACAATTTTTTACCATTAATATCAAGTGCAAAAATATTATTAATAGTATCATCGTCATTAGGAATATCAAGCAGTACAATAATTCTGCCCTTAGATTCCAATATTCGGTCAATGTTATATTTAAAAGACACCTTTGTAAAAGGTAAACTTAACTTATTTTCTTCAAACTTTATATCCATTTAAAAATCTTTCCTGTTTGTTGAATTACCGCACTAGCAGATTTCAATGTTATTATATAGTAATTTATGCATTACTATTCTAACCTTAAAATAATATACAATCAATAAAAAATTATTCAAACTAATTTGCAGAACCTTGAATTAATCTAATTTGACCATATTGTTTAGGTTTTATGTCGCCTGCTATAAAGAATTGAGTTCCTCCGCCGTTGCCCCAGCCTTCAAGAGGATTGCAAAGACCTGTAAACATTTTTGTTCCGGCAGGAACTTCTACTTCAACGATATATTTTGGCATATTCGGTAAAGCAAAGAAATCTTTAATTTCTTCAGGAGTTTTGCCTACTATTTGATCATAAGGCATTAACCATGCACCTTTTGCAAATGAGTTTTCATCATTAAATACTCTTACAAGTTTTGTAGGCTTGTCAACAACAATTTCAGCAGATAGTGTATTACCACCCAAAAATCCGGGTTCAGTAAATCCATAATCTCTGGCTAAAACTTCATTAATTTGGTCGCCTGACATAGCTCTAACAGTATGAGAATTGCTTGCGATATCAGTACCTTGAGTTATTGCAGTACGTCTGGCATCAATCATTGATTGAAGCTGTGCTCTTTGAGCAGAATCTGCAACTGAGCTTATTTGAGATTGTAAAGCGTTTAAATCTGCCCCTAAAGTATTTACATCATATTCAAATTGAGATGCAATACTTCTAAATTGGTTTTTATCAAGAGTTACAGAGCCATCAGCAGATTGACCGATTAAATCAGCTAATCTTGTTTGACCAGCATTAGCAGAAACAGTTCTTGCAACAACGCCCTGTTCAACACCAGCCAAAGAGTTATTTCCGATACCCATAAAGTTTCCGATAGCATGAGGACTGTTTACTCTTCCATTTTGAACAACAGCATCAGCCAAAACTACTTGACCTACATGAGCATCCGCATTTGATAATACGTCTCCATTGATTATGTAATTAACTGTATTATGGTTATCTTTTAATGCTCCGCCCGCATTTTCAACAATACTTCTGGTACCAACAGCATCAAATGTAATACCTAATACGTCATCGTATTGAGATGCAACCATTTCTGTTAAAGAACCACCCAATGAATGGCCTGTTACAATAATTTTTGCATCCGGATACTGTTCTTTAATTTGAGCAACAAAGGCTGAAGCATTTTGTAATTGTTCAGGTGTTCTGCCAGAAAGCATTCTAAAGTCTGAAACTAAATCAGCCGCATCGTCGGAACCTCTCAATGCTATAACTATTTTACCGTCTTTTTGAAAAGCTTTAGCCGCAAAACCATTTTCAGCAGAGGCAGATGAAATCATATTCCATCCATCAACATTAACAGTTCTAGAATCAGGAGCATAAGCCTTACCTGCTAAAGTTCCGCAATCCTGAACAAGAGAAATATCATCTTGTAATCCCATTGCAATAACTTGTTGATTACTTCTAAACGTACCATAAGGAGTCACATTATCAGCGGTTGTTCCTGCAAATCTTGGTACTCCGTTTGCACTTGGAGAGTATGATGTTCTTGCTTGCTGAATATTTTCAAGTCTCACAAGACCTCTTCCAAATTCAGAATTAGTATCAATACCTAAACTTGCAACATCAGCAACAGCATGACGCATTTGAGTAGACGTTACATCAACTCTGATATGACCCGGATCATCTACAATCCCTCTTATTCCATGGCCCAAATCTTGAGTTGCAACTCCACCCATTTCATCAGCAGCAACTGTTACACTGTATCTTGAATGTTCAGGATTTATTGCTTCAACTTCGGAAGCAGACCAAGGAATACTTTGATTAGATGATAAATCAGTTGCATCTATTGCAGCATCAAGTTCTCTGGATAGCTGTCTTGCTCTGTATTCTTGTCTCAATTCAGGTGCATAAGAAATCGTATTACCAGCACCTGATGCTAATGCAGATATTATTGTATTTTCAAGAGTAACTTCTCCTGTATTAATATATTCTACACCCATATCAATCAATGTATCTGAAGCAGTGTTTAATAATATTTTTGATGCAGTAGGTAATGCGGTATTTTTAATTAAAATAGATGTATAACCGCTTCCAAACTGAGAAAGTCCATCAACAGCTGATTGACCGGCAATTCTTAAATATTGATCTGTTGTTCCGCCTCTTTGAGATGTAGCCAAATCAGACGCATCTACAGTAAATGATAATGCAGTTTGTGCTCCGGCAGCTGTTGCCATTGCTACAAAACCTGTTCCACCTGTTGCAATACCAATTACTACGCCGCCAACAATTTTAACTCCTGATTTTAATATCATAGAGCTTGTTTCTACTGAATCTACATATTGTGTAACTCTTCTTTGAACGTCATTTTTTGTTCCAAAAGCAGTGGCATACGAATGATTATATTCTCTTTGAATTTCGTCAAATTTCTTACCGCCTGTTGCAGCTTGAGTATTTTGATGCAATCCGTTACTTATCACTTTTGCTTGTTGAGATAAAAATCTATACTTATCATCAATTGAAGCTGTTTCAGGATTAATACCTGATTTTCTCATCAATTCGTTTAAGCCTTTTAGACCTTCTTGTGCATTACCTTGACCGACAAAGGCTGCGAATTTTTTTAATTCTCTGTCGTAAACCTGTTGTTTTGTTGCTGTTGTTATTGTATAAGTAGCTCCGGTCTGAGTAGCATGTGCAGAAGTTTCTTCTCTTAAGACTCCATCACCATTTATAAGATTTGAACAATCAGCATTAAATTTTATTTCTTGAGCATTTGCTGCAGCAGCTTGTTGATATTGAGTACGTTTTTTTGAATAAGCCTCAACTGCAACAGGGTCGTAATCAACTCCATATATACGGTAAAACGCTGATTTAAAATTATCTTCATTTGATCTTACAGGAAGGCCTGTAACGGGGTCTTTCTTTCCTTGAGTCATAATACCAGGCAAGTCAGAACCTGATGCAGCAGAATACTGTCTTAATGCATCTAAATCTCTCTTATACTGTTTCATTTCCGTATTCATTCTCTCTGGGCTCAAATATGAACCCGGCAAACAGTTATCATAGAAATTTCTTAACCCATGAACAGCCTTTGATGACCATCCGCTTGTTTCGTTATGATTTTGAAGTATTTGTTGAGCATCATTATATATAGCATCAAGGGCTTGAACTGCACGGCTGCTATTTTCAGAAAAAGTTCTTACCTGAACATCCTGAATTTCACTACGGCTCAAGTTTTCTCTGTTTTCAATAGCTTGAACGAAATCAGACATTACTCTTTCTAAGTCATCAGCACTATTACTGTTCATTGCAAGAGCGGCTTGTTGTTCAAAATTTTGGACATGCTGAGCAGGCACACCGGCTTGTCTTGCTCTTGCTGATAATGAACTAAAAATATGACTTTCAGCACCTCTTATTGCTTTATTGGTACTTGTTACTTCCCACGAAATAGCTTTTGCCAATGACTCATTTGGAGATTTTCTACCGTAAGCTTTAAATGTTTCAACAACATTCATTGAATTAATACGTCTTAAAGCATTTTTAAAGTTTTGGTTATTATCAACAGTTCTTGTTTCTGTTTTTCTAAGTTCGGTATACAAAACATCTGCAATTTCAGAACCTTGAGCCTCCATTCTTGCTTTCCAAGCCTGATTTTGAGCTGCCTCTTCTGCATCTCTTCTTTGTTGAGCTTGTACGGCTCTTTCTTGACGTAATTCAGCTTCTGTTTTTGTAGTACGGATAGTCATTCCTTTTTTAGGAACTGATATTCCGCTATTAATCATTACCAACTCGTTTGCTTTGTTTGTAAACTCTTCTTTACTTGGTTCTCTGCCCAATTCCGAACGCAATAAATCTCTAGCATAATCTGTCCAGTTGTTATAATTTTGTCCTACGGTTACTTCTTTAAGTTCTTTGCCTTGAAGTCTTTGAGCAACACGCTGTTGTTCTTGAGCCGCATATTGTCCTTGAGCCTGTTCAGCAGATACTCTGCCTTGCAAACCTTTAAAATCAGGAGCAAATTCACCTGAAACTCTTATTGTTTCTCCTGCTAAGAAATATGGTTGACCGTTGTTATAATGAACGGTGCCTATTCCTCTATTTGTATGCACCAATTCTGCTTTTGTTCTGTCAAAAGTTTGGCAGATTTGTTCAAAGGTTTCACCATTTTGAACAACTACAATAGTATTTCCTCTGCCGTCATATTTCGCTGCTTTAACTGTTCCGTCAGGAGAAGTCATTACAGATTGTAATTTTCTTCCTGAGTCATTATATGTTGATTCTGTTGTTGTTCCGTCTGAAGTAGTTACAGCATCATACTTTAATTTTCCATTAGAATCAAACAATTTGCGAATTTGAGTTCCATTACTGTCAACTGATAGTTCTTGAACTTTTATTCCGTTTTTATATTGAGTTGCCACAGAGGAGTCAAATTCACCGTTTACAAACTTAGAAACATTGGTAATATCACCTTTTTGTGATGTTCTTGTATAGTCATTTTCAGAAGTATAATCATATTCTATAATTTCTTGATTTTCTGTACCTTGACCTATAATTTGCTTTATAGGTTTTCCTTTTGAAAATCCGTCTTCTACTCCTAAAAACGTGGTTGTTGTTTTATTTGTTAAAACATGTGATTTTAATTTGCCGTTTTCGTAAGACAAAGTTTCGGTTTCACCTGATTCTTCATCCGTGTAAACATCTTCTGTTACATTGCCTTCTTTATCCATTGTTCTTGACAATTTTTTGCCGTCAACAATTTGAATTAAAACTTTCGAACCATCTTTATTTAGTATTTCTTGGGAACCATCTTCATAGGTTAAAGTTTGATTTCCCAACTCATCAACAACAGATGATTTTATCGGACTGTTAGCCGAAACTTCCAAAAACTTATTTACAAAGCCAAAGAGTTCTTTTGCTTTTATATTGTATTTTTTAGCATCTTCACCTTGAGCTTTAGCTCTTTCTTGTTGGGCCTGGAATACTTGCTGAGCTTCTTTATTGGTAATTGTTTCATCACCGTTAGCAGCATTTTTCATACTATCAACAAAAACCGTAACCTCGTTCATATCAAGAGTTTGGTTTGAGTTTGTATCAATAGCATCAAAAACCTTAAGCATTTTGGCATCAGACTCAAAATCCGTACGTTTTGCACCGGATTTAAGTTTTGCCAAATCTACGCTATTACCGCTATTACCGCCTAATTTGAATTCGCTTCCGCTTGTCATGACTACCTAAAATATATATGTATACATGGTTTTAAACGTATTAACAAAAAAAAACTTTACTATTTTTCGTAAATATCCGCTAAATTATGTACAAATTGTTACAAAAATATAATTTGAATTTTTCCAATAAAATTGTACTTTGAAATTGGATAAAACTTAAACAAATAAAAATATTCCAATCTTTAAAAATAGTTTATTATAAAATTTTATCGGAGGTAAAAATTATGGCAGGAATTTTAAATATACAAATAAATTCCCTTATGGGAGAAAAAGAAATTAATTTAGGAAAAATTGAATACTACATAAAAAAGAATTCAGACAAAAAATTAGACCTTGTTGTCATGCCTGAATTCTTTTCGACAAACGTAGAGTATCACAAAATACCTGAAGACAAAACAGGCGGGGAAACTATAAAATTTATTCAAAATTTAGCTAAAAAATATAATACAAATATTATTGCAGGAACAGTTGCAAGAAAAATAGAAAATAAAATGTATAATACCTCTTTTGCCATAAACAGAAACGGGGAAATAATTGCAGAATACGATAAAATTCATCTGTATGATTATATGGGAGGAAATGAAAGTGCAAATATAACGGCCGGAGAAAGAATTGTTACGGCAGAATTTGATTTTGCAAAAGTAGGCATGGCTATTTGCTTTGATGCAAGATATCCTTTGCATTTTAATAAATTAATAAAAGAAAATGTTGATATGATTGTATTACCTGCCTGCTGGATTGTTCCTGCCGAAATTTATAAAGACGAAAACAGTTTTAAATATGCACAAGAAATGTGGATTTCACTAAACAGAACAAGGGCTTACGACAATATGGTTTACTACATTGTAAGCAACCAAACAAAAGAATGCGGAAACAGATTGTATGCAATAGGAACATCAATGATTATTTCTCCTACAGCAGAAATTCTGGCAAAAGCAGAAACTAAGGAATGTGCTTTGTATTCTGATATTGAGATAGAAAATGTTAAATACTTAAAATCACTCTTCCCGATTGCTGATATTGACTAACTAATCAAATTTAACTCCAAACAACTGCAATACTATAGCGATTATTGAGGCAAATAAAAAATAATACAGCGGGTTTTTCTTAAATTTAAAGCTTATTAAAAACAGAAATATAAACAAGCAAAAGGCATAAACAGAATTAACATGAGACTTAAACAAACTGCATCCGACAGAACAAAGCAATCCGCAGCCTGCGGGTTTTAAGGAAGACAAGATAGACTTTACTAAAAACTTATCTTTATATTCTTTTAAAATTTTAGATACAAAAATCACAAGCAAATAAGATGGCAAAACTAAAGCAAGTGTTGCAAGAATTCCACCTAAAACTCCATACGTTTGAAAACCTGCAAATGTTGCCATATTAGCACCGACAGGCCCGGGTGTAATCATTGATACAGCTATCATGTTTGTTAATTGACTTGCAGAATACCATCCGTAAGTATGTACCAATTCATACAGAAACGGTATTGTAGCATACCCGCCACCAAATGAAAACAAACCTATTTTAAAAAATTCATAAAAAAGATGCCACAATGTAATCATTTTTGACCGCCTTTTTGTTTAAAAAATATGGGTTGTAGCAGCTTTATCAATACTCCGATTACAACAGAAAAAATAATTATATGTACAGGAGAAACCCTAAAAAAGAAAGATAATAAAAACGCAGTTAAAAATATAATCCAGCTTAAACCATCCGTCAAACTAAACTTCCACATTTCTTTTACAGTTAAATACACAAGGATTATGACAGCAATTCCAACGCCCCAAAATATGCTTTGTATAAAAGATATTTTTAAAAGTTTATCAATAACCTCAGCAATTAAAATTATAGATACGACAGGAGAGGTAATAATACCTGATAATGCAGCAAATGCACCACATTTACCTCTCAATTTATACCCTGTAAAACATGATATATTAGCTGCGAGAATTCCAGGTAAAGACTGACTTAACGCATAAAAATCCGCAAGTTCTTCCTCTGTTATCCACTTGCGTTTTTCTATAAGACTTTTTGTCATTAAAGGAACTAAAACATATCCCCCGCCCAACAACTGTATTCCAAGCAAAAAAAATGCTATGTAAATATCTTTTATCGAAACTTTCATAAATTGATTATAACATCAAAAACAGGTTATAATAGATATGATAAATATAGGAAAAACGAATGAGACTTCTATAAGCATTACTAATAATATTTATAAGTATAAATAAATTTAACAACCGGAACAGTTTCGGCAAAAACAGCACGTGTTGAAGCTCTTGAAGAATACGATACAGAAAAAGATACTCCTGCTATAACATTCAAATTACTTGATACAATAACTATAGATGACAAATTAAAATTGGAAGAGGGTTCAATTTTTTATGCAGAAACATACAAAATAAAAGACCCAAAAAGGCTTAAACAAAATGCCGCTTTCGTATTAAAAATAAAAAACTATACTGATTTAAGCCATAATAAAACCGCTATAGACTCCCTTTACGCAAAATATACAACAGAGTTAAACAAAGCAGAAACAGCAAAAAATACAGCTTTAACTGCAGGAAATTTTGTGATAAAGTGTTTGTCAATAGGATACAAGACAGCAGAAGGTATAGTAAAAAACGAAGAGGGCAAGCGTCTAAAATCAGGTGCAATCGCTGCATATAACGCAACTCCTATATCATATATCGAAAAAGGCAAAGAAATATTCATAAATAAAGGTGATGTTTTCTTACTTAAATTCAACTATATTGAACCTGATAATCGAAGTCTGATTGATAAATTCATATATGCAATAAACGAAAAAGAAAATTAAGATTAATTATGTTCAAAGTAAAACAAATAAACGGTAAAGATGTATATTACTCGGATTTAATAGAAACCGAACATTTTTTTACATCAAGAAATTTAATTGTAAAAGATAACATTGAAGAAATCTGCGAATATTTAAACATCGCCACAAAAGAATTAATTCATCCGACACAAATTCACAGCGATAAAATTGAAATTGTAAAAGAAAACAAATATATTTACGATAGCACGGATGCTCTTATACTAAATATTAAAAACAAAGCTGTATACCTAAATTTTGCAGACTGCGTTCCAGTAATACTTTACGACTACAAAAACAACATAAGTGCCATAGCCCACGCAGGATGGAGAGGCACGGCAGAAAGAATTGCTCAAAAAACAGCAATCAGAATGATAAAAATTTTTAATTCAAACCCGAAATACATAGTTGCAGCAATAGGTCCGTGTATTTCATTTGAAGAATTTGAAACCTATCCCGATGCAATAAAAAAATTAAAAGCAAGTATAACAAAGATAAATACACCTTACTTTAACGGCAATTTTGCTGATTTAAAAGGATTGAACAAAGAACAACTTAACGAAATAGGAATATTCGATATAGATGTTTGTCCATATTGTACAGTAAAAGATAATGACAAATTTTTCTCATACAGAAAAGAAAACAAAACCAAAAACCGCCATAGTGCCGTTATAAAAATAAGGTAGATTTTTCAATTACGACCTATGTTTTTTCAGTGGGTTTCTGAATATATTTTATAACCTTACAAGGATTTCCAACCGCAACAGCCATAGCAGGAATATCTTTTGTAACAACACTTCCCGCACCAATTACAGCCCCATCACCAATAGTAACACCTGGTAAAATTGTACAATCCGAACCTACCCATACATTTTTGCCTAATTTAACAGGTGCAGGATACATATTCGCACGTTTTTCAGGTAAAAAATTATGATTTATTGTTGCAATAGTAACATTATGCCCTATAAAACAGCCGTCACCAATCGTAATACCGCCCTGATCTTGAAATCTGCAGCACGCATTTATAAATACATTTTTTCCGACTTGAATATTTTTACCACAATCAGTATAAAACGGCGGAAACATACCACAAGATTTATCAACTTCCCGACCTGTTAATTTTGAAAAATTTTCAACTATTTCTTCAGGAGTATGATACTTATTATTTAAATCCGAAGTAATTTGCAAAGCCTCCTGACTTAATTTGTGAAACATTTTGAAAACTTCTGTATCGGTTTCAACTTCTTTACCTGTTTTCATATAAGCTCTAAATTCTTCAATATTCATAAAAACTCCTTACACAAATAATTAAAAATTATTATACAATACGCAAAAAATATATAAAACATCAAAACAAATAAAGAGTTCGAAAAATTTTAACCGAACATAGATTTAATCAATAACATAAGTTGCTGTTAATCATTGTTTATCGTATAATTAACGAAGAAAGGTTTTTCATGAAAATTTCAACAAAAGGAAAATATTCTTTGCAATTAATCTTATATCTCGCCCAAAATACAAACAGCGGATATATTTCACTAACCGATATTTCAAACAAAATTAACATCTCAAAAAAATATCTTGAACAAATAGTGCAACTTCTTAACAAAGCAGGAATTCTCAACGCAAACAGAGGCTTTCAAGGCGGATATAAGTTAAGATTAAAACCCGACGAAATAACCGTTTATGATGTATTAAAAATAACTGAAACCTCCTTTTTAAAAGAAGACTACAAAGAAATAGAAAATTTTGCCCTAAAATCTGTCCTAAACGGGCTCAATAATGTTATTTCCGACTACCTCAAAAACATAACAATTGAGGATATTATGAATAAAGAAACAGAACGCCTGCTAAACGACTATATGATATAAGAATTTTGTCATATATAATAAACTCAAGGCTAATACAAATTTTTTGTAAAATATCTGTCGCCTCTATCAGGAAAAATAAGAACAATATTTCCTTTAGCACCCTGTTCAACAAGCTTTTCGGCAGCGGCAAGAACAGCACCCGAACTTGAACCTGCAAAAAGTCCTTCATTTTTCGCAAGTAATCGTGATTTTTCAAAAGCCTCAGTATCAGAAACTTTTATAACTATATCAATCAAAGACATATCCATCGTTTCGGCAATAAAATCATTTCCGATACCCTCGATATCATAGTCTCCGTGTTCACCACCACCCATAGTTGAACCTATAGGATCTGCTAAAACACCTTTAATATTGGATTTTTTTTCTTTTAAATATCTTAAAACCCCAGTAATTGTGCCTCCGCTGCCAGCACCCGCAACTAAATAATCAATTCTGTCCTCTAAATCTTCCCAAATTTCTTTTCCTGTTGTTTCATAGTGTGCCAACGGATTTGATTGATTTTTAAATTGTTCAAGCGATATTGCATCGGGTATTGTTTTACGCAATTCTTCAGCTTTTTCAGCCGCACCAAGCATTCCTCTTTCTCTCGGAGTATTAATAATTTCCGCACCAAGCGCTTTCATTAAGGTTTGTTTTTCTTTAGAAAATTTTGTCGGCACAACAAAAATTATTTTATAACCTTTACTTATTGCCGCAAAAGCTATCCCCAACCCTGTATTACCTGCCGTTGCCTCAACTATTGTTCCGCCCTTTTTGAGCAAACCTTTCTTTTCAGCATCTTCTATCATATATTTTCCTGTTCTGTCCTTTACAGAACCGGATGGGTTATATAATTCCAATTTTGCATAAAAATTAACATTTTCAGGTAAATTGATATTGTTTAATTTTACAATCGGTGTATTGCCTATTAAATCCTGCATTGAGTTATAATACATTTTTTGCCTCGCTTATTGCTTGTTCTAAATCTTTTACTATATCTTCTTTATGCTCAATTCCAACGGAAAGTCTTATTAAACCGTCAGTTATACCTACTTTTTGTCTTAAATCTTCCGGCATAGCAGCATGTGTCATACTTGACGGATGACAAACAAGAGATTCAACACCACCAAGACTTTCTGCAAGATGAATTAATTTTAAAGATTTAAAAAATTTATTTATATCATAGCCGTCTTTAAGTCCAAAAGAAATCATTCCTCCGCCGTTTTTAGCCTGCTTTTTATTAATTTCATAATTTTTGGTATTTTTCAAATTCGGATAATAAACATTTTTTACTCCGTCGTTTTTCAAAAGAAAATCAACAGCATATTCGGCATTTTCAACTATTCTGTCCATTCTAACGCCAAGAGTTTTTATGCCTCGAATCAGAAGAAAAGAATCAAAAGGTTCAAGAATTGCACCTATTGAATTTTGAAGAAAAGCAATTTTTTCTTTTAACTCTTCAGAATTAACAACAACAAGCCCTGCAATCAAATCGCAATGTCCGCCTAAATATTTTGTAGCACTGTGAATAACAATATCCGCACCCAATTCCAACGGACGTTGAATATAAGGGGTTAAAAAAGTATTATCCACAATAGTTAAAAGTCCGTGTTTCTTTGCTATATCAGAAACAGCCTTTATATCATTAACTTCCAATAGAGGATTTGTAGGACTTTCAAGCAAAATAGCCTTAACATCAGGGGTTATTTTTTCTTCTAATTTGCTTACATCGCTTAAATCCTCAACGCCAAAATTAATATTAAAATTGCTAAAAACTCTGCTTAAAAGTCTGTATGTTCCACCGTAAACATTAGTCGGAATTAGTATTTTATCGCCTGATTTAAACAAAGATAAAACAGTTGTAACGGCAGCAAGCCCTGAGGCAAAAGCAAAACCAGCAATACCTCCCTCAAGGTCTGCTATCAGTTTTTCAAGAGCCTCCCTTGTCGGATTTCCTGTTCTTGAGTATTCGTAACCTCTGTGTTTGCCCAATTCATCCTGCTTATAGGTTGACGTTTGATAAATAGGTACATTTACTGCTCCTGTTTTTTCTTCTACGGGAATTCCGCCATGAATTAAAATTGTTTCAATGTTCTTTTTCATTTTTTTATCCTTTTCTTACCGTCATAAAATGTATATTTTTATAAGCTTTCTGCCCGTCATTTCTCTCCCTAAAGTAAATATTCTGAATATCTTGAGGCGACAAATGGCTTTCTATATCCAAACCTAAGTCAAAAAATAAACTTTCAAAATCACTATACAAAAATCCCTGTTTCATGGGTTCACCAAGAGATGCCGTTATATCTGCCAAAAATTTTGAACGTTGGACTTCAAATGTTGTTTCATCAGGATAATCAAACACTATTTTAATAACAGAATTCATTATTTGCGAAATATCCTCTATCGTCTTAGAAAACGCACCGAAATCTAAATAATAAGAAACACCTAAAATAGTAAAGAATGATGGAATATCAGGATTAAAACCGGAATTAAAAAGTGCATCTTTCAAATCTTCAACCTCAAAATCAATAGGCACAAATGTAAGGTTTTGAGGCACATTCCACATAAGATGTTTTATACGTTTCAATTTGTATCTTTGAGTAGACGGGTGATCAAGTTCAAAAACTTTTATATTTTCGTTTGTATTTCTAAACGCAAACGTATCCATGCCAGCGCCCATTATTACGTATTGAATATTTTTATGCTCAATTGAAAAACTGCATAAAGCATTTTCGGCATAAGCAATTCTTGGAAGCAAAATAGGGGAAATATACTGATTTAAAAGCATTCCCGTATCAAAGCATTTTTCATTATTCGAAAAAACACTTTTAACAAGCATTTTAACTTCATCATATTCCTCTTTGCCCATAATATCAAAAGCCAAATAATCATCAAATATTTTTTGCTTGATAAAATTTGAATGATGAGCTCTTGCAAAAGAACAAAGTTTAGCAGTTAGACTTTCCTGGGCATTTTTCATATTAAACCTCTTTATTAACGTAAAATTAAACTATTTATTTAATAAAAATCATTTTCAATACAGCCGCCTTAATCCTTAATCAGAACTAAGTAAAGCAAAATTTCAAACAGGCTTTGAGTAAAAAATAATACGGCTGAAAATAATAAAAAAGTTTATTATAAATTCAGCAAAGAAAACCTGTCTCTGCTAAAGCAGCAACAGACTTTAATTACCAAATAGTGAATTTTATTATATATAATATTAATCATATTATGCAAACATAGGGCTTGATAAATATCTTTCACCCGTATCAGGCAAAAGAGCCACAATAACCTTTCCTTTATTTTCGTCACGTTTAGCAAGAATACTTGCCGCATAAGCAGCAGCACCTGAAGAAATTCCAACAAGCAAGCCCTCTTTTTTAGCGAGCAATCTGCCTGTTTCAAGAGCATCTTCGTTTTCAACTGCAATTATTTCATCGTAAATATCAGTATTCAAAGTTTCAGGAACAAACCCTGCACCTATCCCCTGAATTTTATGAACACCGGCAACACCTTTTGACAAAACAGGTGATGTCGCCGGTTCCACCGCAATAATTTTTATATCAGTTTTTTTAGATTTCAAATATTCACCAACGCCAGTCACAGTACCGCCTGTACCAACGCCGGCAACAAAAATATCAACCTTACCGTCTGTATCATTCCAAATTTCAGGCCCCGTCGTTTCTCTATGAATTTGAGGGTTTGCAGGATTTGTAAATTGACTTGGAATAAAACTATTCGGCGTATTTTCAGCAAGCTCATCAGCCTTTTCAATAGCACCTTTCATCCCTTTTGCTCCCTCTGTCAAAACAAGTTCGGCACCGTAAGCTTTTAAAAGATTTCTTCTTTCTATACTCATCGTTTCAGGCATAGTAAGAATTATTCTGTACCCTCTTGCCGCAGCAACAGATGCAAGACCAATTCCTGTATTTCCGCTTGTAGGTTCAATTATGACAGTATCTTTATTTATAAGACCTTTGTTTTCCGCATCCGTAATCATAGCATTTGCAATTCTGTCTTTCACAGAACCCGCAGGATTAAAATACTCCAACTTACCGATAATCGTTGCACCGGCATCTACTTCTTTCTCAAAATGTTTTAATTCCAATAGAGGTGTTTTTCCTATTAAATCAGTTAAACTTTCATATACTGTCATTATATACTCCTTAATCTTGTTTGCTTTTTGAGATAAAAACTTATCCAAAAAGTTTTTGCTTAAAATTTTTAGTAATTATTCAGCGAGATAGAATTCATACAAAACCTACCATATTTATATGAATTATTTTAGCATGTTATATTTATTTGTCAACTGCCATAACGAAGAATAAATTAACACGTATTGTGAAAAAACAGTAAACTAAAGCAGGGGCGGATTTTTATTTTTTAAAAATCCGCCCCTGCATCTTTCAAACATGATTTTTATGAATTTTTAGTTCTGATAATAGACAAACCAAGCCCTAAAAACATTAGAACAGGATAGAACAATCCTTTCATAATCGTAAAAGAGGATGCCGAAACAGCTACCGCAAGGCTTGTTGCAATAAGAATTTGAGCACCATAAGGAATAATTCCTTGAACCGCACAAGACATCGTATCCAAAAGACTAGCGGTTCTAATAGGATTTACGCCGTATTTTTCAGAGAGTTCTTTTGCAATAGAACCCGATGTAATAATAGCAACAGTGTTATTTGCCGTAAACAAGTCTATAATACCGACTAAAACACAAATTCCGATTTCACAGCTTCTTTTATTTTTAATCCATCTGCCTGCTTCTTTCAGAATAAAAGCAATGCCGCCGTTATATCTTACAATTTGAAGCAATCCACCCGCAAGCAATGCAACAATTAGTGTTGAAGCCATACTTGCAGTACCTTCGCCGATACAGCCAAAAGCTCCGAAAATATCAAATATTCCGTAGCTTATGCCTATTGTAGTATTTAAAACAATTCCAAAAAACAGCAAAAACATCACGTTCACACCGGAAATTCCAAAAATCAAAAGTAAAATATATGGTATAACCTTTATGTAATTATCAAGTGTCAAAGTCGTCTCAGCAGCAGAACCCGCAGCCGAAAAGACAGGAAGCAAGTATAACAATATACATAAAATAGCCGGAATAGTAATAATTTTAAGGTTATACAGCATTTCATCACGAATTTCAACATTCTGAGTACGGCTTGCAGCAATTTTTGTATCAGAAATCAAAGACATATTATCGCCAAACATTGCACCGCCAACAGTAGCACCCAGAACTAAAGACGGATGTATACCGAAGTTTTGAGAAATTGAAACGGCAATTGGAACAATAGCGGCAATAGTTCCGCAAGAAGTTCCTATAGATAATGAAATCAATGAGGATATAACAAACAAACCCAATACCATAAATCGTGCAGGGATAAAATGCTGAGCAATATTTACAGCAGCCTCAACACCTCCAACACATTGAGCCGTAGCCGCAAATGCTCCTGCAAGTATAAAAATAAGACACATTATCATAATGTCTTTATTTCCCATACCAAGAGCAAATATTTCTATTTTTTTATTAAGTTTTTCTTTGTGATTTAAAATTAATGCAACAGCCGAAGATATAATAAATGCCACGGTCATTGGAACTTTTGAGAAATCTCTTGTCCAAAGCGAAAACCCAAAATAAAATATTATAAAGACAATAAAAGGAATTAGAGCCTTAAAACTTGCCCCTCTCCACTGCAAATATTTTTTATCCTGATTAACATTATTTTCCATTATATTTCTCCTTTATTAATTAGAGTTTTTATAAATTCAGTCAACTTTTCAGCAATAAGTTTATGAGCCGCTCTATCATAATGCAGCCCGTCCGCCTCCGATGGCGAGGCAAAATCATTTATATCAAACAATTTGCAATTATACACTTTCGCCAATTTTTTATAAGCTTTTCCGACTTTTTTTGACTTTATAATACTTGTTTCATCAAACTGTTTGCTAAAATACCCGTTTAAAATATTATCGCTCAATATAACAGGAGGAATAAGAATAACATTATCCGTTTTATTTTGGGTGATATTAATCAAATTTTCCAACCCTCTTTCAACCGCACTAAACTTTATATCATACTTAAATTGCAAATCATTTGTTCCTACAGACAAAATAATTAAATCTACAGAGTCCTCCAGTTTAGAAAGAAACTTTGGAAAGTGTCTCTGTGTGGAATATAAAAAACCGTCAGGGTTATTCACAAATCCTGTTCTGTTATTTAACCCATCAACTATAACTTTAGCAATACTTGATAAATTTTCAGATAAAATCCCGCTCCATCTTGCCTCTTCGTCATATTGAGAGCCGTCTAGGGGGTTAAATCCGAATGTGTTTGAATCACCGTAACATAAAATTGTTTTCATAATTAACTTTTACCTGCTCAATAATTTGTGTTTTTAAAACGATTTTGATATTAAAAAAAATACTGCCCAAATTTAAAATTAAAGGCAGTATTTATATTATGAATCTTTTAAAATTATATACGAAACCTAACAACCTGCCTTTAAAAAGAACAACAGCACATTCTAAAAGAGTTGTTAAGTTTGAAATAATTTTGCATATTTGATTTTATCTCGCTGATTTTCTGTATGCTAACATATTATTACTACATTTGTCAAATTTTACAAAATTACAAACAGGTTTTTAAAAACTTTATAACACCATCGCAAGAATAAATAAGACAGTCATACCAATTTGCATTACAGTAGAAAGTTTTTCCTGCAAATCCATTCCCATGTATTTTTTAGAAGATTTTTGAGCCTGATATGCAGTTGCAATTCTATTTAACCTTGTATTTGTGTCATCCTCTTCAAAATTTGTAGAAAACATTTTATTTTCTATTCTGCTTAAGCGTGTATTATTATCTTCGTTTTTATGTTTTCTCTTTAAAATAGCTTTTTCCAATTTTTCTATAGCCAAATTCAAGTCAGACTCAGACACATTACCGTAATCTTGATTTGAATAATTACTGCTACCTAAACTATTATCATAGTCGCTTGAAGAAGCGTTTTGTGCTCTCGGATATGTAGGAACATAGTTTTCGTAATCCTCATAACTCGGAGTATCAGTATCACCAAAAACATCATCATAATGAGCAAGCTGAGGAATTTCTTCTATCAATAAAGTTTTCTTTAGTCTGTCCACTCTTGTGTACAAATCTTCATTTGGATAAACTTGATTATAAACCTCTGATTCAAGCTTTGTTAACCTGTTATTTATATCATTATTTTTAAATTGCTTTTTAAAGACAATATTTTCCATTGTATCAACTACAGGATAGCTTATATTAGGGTCTTCTTTGAATATTTCTTGAGATTTGCCGCTGCCTGTGTTTGTATAAGTAGTTTTTGGTGTATCATCTGCGAAAGTATCAGGTTTTGCTTCAATTTCTTTCCCTATCAATTCGGCAGATATATCTTTTTTGAGCTTATTTAAACGTGTTTTAATATCACCTTTTTGTGCCGAGCCGTAAACTGTTTCCTCTAATCTTTCAAGTCTTTGTTCATCGGCCTCTTCGGCATAATCTATTCCGTAAAAAGAATTCTCGATGGGTGTTATTACTGCACTATAGCTTCCGTAAGCATAACTTACACCTGACAAGCAGAATATTATTATTCCTAACACACAATATCGTTTCATAAGTTAATCCCCTTTAACCCTAAATTTAAGGCTTATTTGTTAATATTTCCCTATGAAAGATTAAAAGTTTTTATTAAACTTTTCTATTAAACATTTTCTGAATATTTTTTACATAGAAAATAAGGATTTATAAGTAGTATTACAGGATAAGTAAAACGCCGTATGTTACTATTAAAATACTGAAAAAAGTTACAAGTAATATTTGCAGTAAAATTTTAAAATAATTAGAAAAACTTGCGAATATAAAATTAGCACTTAAGCAGAAATTGTTATAAATTCAGCCCGATAAAACATGATTTTCGGGTTATTGATAAGTTTTAGCAGATTTTATTAATTCTAATTAACCCTCTGCATTTATTGAAGAAACAGTCAAAGCATTTGAAAGAGCGATACCACCTTGATTTTGAGGATTATTAACAATTTTCCCCTGAACATACATAACTGTAGAACCGCCTCCGTCAAGGTTCATTGCATTTACACAGCCCAATTCACGCATAAAAGCGGCAAGTTCATTCAAAGTTAAACCTATTGAACAATTTTCTCTTCCGTCCACTGCCACAAGAATTAATGTATTATCTTCCGTATAACCTATTGCCGTTCTTGGGTTTCGGCCTCCGATTGCAAGCAATTTTTGTTCTTGAATATCAACATAAGGTTTGCCGTTTTTAATTAAATAAGGCCCGCCGCTAATTATGTGAGTTACGTTTTCCCAATTCGGAATTGTTTTTATGTCTACAACAGCCTTTTTCTTATCGTTCAAGTCGACAAGTTTACTTTTTGGTCCGACTATAACATAGCCGTTTTCAGGGATTTCAAGTTGAGCTGTAGAAATATTTACAATTTTGTTTTCAGAATTTATAGCAACTTGTACACCTTCTTTAGGAGATGGAGGGGCATATTGTCCCCATTCTTTTGTATAAGCTAAAACGTAAGTTGAAAGCATTCTTGGCTGATTAATATTATCAATTTTAACTTCAGTATTATTATTCTTTATTTTTGCATCAAGCTGAACCCTTGACATATCAAAAGTTGTGCCCTCTTTTCCGTCAAAAATTCCCATTGCTACTCTATCGTATATAGGGCCTGTGTACATTTTTCCGTCAATCATTAAAGTCCCGAGAGGAACGCCCGTTTGGGGTTTGAAAAATGTTCCGTTTATTGCTACTATTGAATTTTCTTTTTTTGCTATTGTTGTTATACTTCGTTTTGCTGCTAATTTATCAGATGCAAGCTGAGGTTTTATTTTTAAATTTGGGTTAATATTTTGGTTAATTTCTACTACATTTATGCTTACAGGTCGACCCTGTATATATTTTTTAAGCCTTATATGCTTTATTCCCGTATCAATATCGTATACTACACCGCCTCTGTACTTGTTCCTTACTGATGTATTGTAATCCTGTATTTCTTTTTCTAAGTTCCTTGTATCAGTTTTTAAAATAGGAGCTATAGAGGTATTGTGAGCCAGTAGGTCTTTTGCAAGTATGGGCATCCCCTGAATAAATGTAGTGGTAATTGCCGCAAAACCCATTATTGCTGCTATACCTATCCCTCGAACTATTGTTTTCGGGATTTTCTGCTGTCGGACTGAAAGTATTAAGGTATCCATTTTAAACCTGATTATAGTGGGGCTGTCGTAATACCTTTTTTTTTAAAGAGTGGTCGCTGGGGAATAACACTCTGGCCGATAACTTGTAAAATCTTTTCTTCTTCTACTAATATTGTAACACATTTTAAAAATGTTCTCAAGTCCAGTGATAGCAATAGTTTTACAAAACTTAATAGTGTTTTTTTACACTTTTTTCGGGATTAAAATTGTGAAAACTTAAAACTTAAGAATTATTGTTTTATATATTTTTTCTTATCTCTATCAAATGTATAAACATTGTATTTATCGCCATTTGAGACTATTTTTATTGAGTTATCCATATCCGTTCTGTAAACTTTTAAATCTTTAAGCTGACTCAGCGTAAGAGGATTAGGATGTCCGAATTTGTTTGTACCGGTTGAAATTATTGCCGTTTCAGTATGCAAATTTTTCAACAAATTTGTATCAATTACACTTTTTGCACCGTGATGACCGACTTTTAGAATTTGTATATTTTCAGGAATGCTTTTCAAGTCTTTCATTGAGGCATCGCCCATCATAAGATAATTAATTTTGTTATTATTCAGAACCGTAATTATTGAATTTTCATTATCACTTTTCGCATTTTGTTTTCTGTAAGTTGTTATTTTAAAATTATCCTCCTGATAGACAATATCATTATTCTGAGCGATTTTTACATTTTTATTTTTCAAACGTTTAAAAATTTCTTTTGAAGTAAAGGTATTATCGTCTACACCGTTAATATAGACCGTATTTATTTTTGCATAATCCAGTATATCAGGAGCACCACCGGAATGGTCATTATCAAAGTGCGTTATAATTAAACCCTCTAAATTTTTTATACCTTTATCTTTCATATATTTAATGATGATAGTCAAAGCCTGAGAATTTCCGCCGTTATACCCGCTTTTACCGGTATCAATCATAAAATACTTATTTTTCGGACTTTTAATAAGGAAAGCATCTGCATTTTGAACATCAAATGCGATGAGTTCCATATTTTTTGACGGAATATTTATACATGTTAGCGGTAAAAGGATTAGAAGTGCTATTATTGCTATAATTGCTTTTTTATTTTTGAATTTTAATTTAATATTTAGAATACATAAAAGAATTATAATATAGTAAATCAATATTTGAAAAACATTAGGATGAGTTGTAATCATTATAGAATTTGAGAAACTTCCAAAATAATCAGATATCCGAATTATAGCATTTATACATGGCAGAACAATAAAATCCGTATATTTACATACGAAATCGGAAATAGGCTGAATAATAGACAGAACCGAACTTAAAAAGCCCAAGAAACTTACAACTGAAAGAAACGGAACAGTTAAAATATTTGCGAAGACGGAATAAATACTTATTGTATTAAAATAAAACATCTGTAAAGGAATAACCCAAATTTGAGCAATAATGGGAATGGTTATGGAAGAGACAACCCATTTTACAAATTTATTAGAAAACATAGAGCTTAAATCAAAGCTTACAAGAAGTCCGAAAGTTACAATAAAAGATAATTGAAAGCTGATATTATTAATATAAGCAGGTTGATACAAAAGCATAATAAAAGCTACCATTGCCAGCAAAGCAACGCTATGAGTATCTCTGTCAATTAATTTACCTATTAGAATAAAAATTAACATTGCGGCAGCTCTGATAACACTCGCACCAAGCCCTGTCATAAGAGAGTAGAGTATAATCATAAAAATTCCGCTTATAAGTATTAATTTAAAAGGAATTTTTAATTTAGTTAAAATGAAATACCAAAATCCGTAAATAAAAGCGACATTCATGCCGGATGCAGCCAAAATATGGAGCAGACCTGAATTAATAAAGGAATTTTTGATAAAATCAGGAGGACTGACAGCATCATCACCAAAGACTATTCCGCCTAAAACTTCTGTTGCGGGGAATTTTAAATATTTTGAATGAGTGGCAATTATTCTATTTCTTAAATTATTAAGCCCAATAACACCTTTGCTTAACAAGTTATTATTACTGTTAAGAAGTTTTATATCATTTGAACTTGCATAAAAAGTATTGTGAGTATTGAAATTTTTCAAATAATCAGCATAATCGAATTGAGATGGATTACTCGCTTTGAACGGAGGTCTTAATAGTCCATCTATGGAGTAGGAATTTCGTATTTGCAGACTGTTAACAAATGGAGATTCGTTCTTTACAGAGACAAATACATTTGAATTAATATTTGGAATTTCTTTTCCGTTAAGATTTAAACTTTTTACATAGAAATAAAACTTTGTATTGTAATCATTTAATTTAGGAATACTTCTTATTTCGCCGTTTATAGTACAACGACATGGAGAATATATTGATAAATTATCGATGTCTTTAATTTGTAAAACACAATTTAAAAATCCTGCATAGAAAATAAATATCCAAAACAGGATAAGTTTAACGGAAATCAGCCTTTTAAAAATTAAAAATAAAGCTGAAACAGTAATAATACCTGAAAATATAAGCGGCATTTTTGTAAAATACGCATACAATCCCAAAATATAAATTAATGTAGTCGAAAACATTATTGTATTTTTATTTTGA
The DNA here is from genome assembly GCA_017478515.1 of bacterium. Classification (GTDB taxonomy): domain Bacteria; phylum Cyanobacteriota; class Vampirovibrionia; order Gastranaerophilales; family Gastranaerophilaceae; genus UBA791. The sequence continues at coordinate 345 of JAFVDH010000064.1, read as the reverse complement.
AAAAGTTCATTTAAAAAATTTTTCTCCATAGATTAATTGTAAGAAAACAAAAATATATGCAGGGCAAGTATTAAGTTATGTAACATAAAATAAGTGTTGTTACAATTATTTACAAAATCTGATGATGCAGGATTTATGCACATCATGAACCTATGATGCAGACATGGCATGGGTTTTAGGCAAAAATACTTATTAAAGTTTTCAATAAATTATGCCGACATAACGATAGGAAAGGAAAAAAGTAATGGGTACTGGCATAGCATCACCTCAAGCGAGACTATTAACATTAACTTCAAGAATGCATGACCTTGAATTGCAATGTATGCGTTACTCTAATGAAGAAAT
>JAFVDH010000063.1 GCA_017478515.1 bacterium | reverse complement strand
TCTTGCTTGTGATGCTGCTAAACCCATTTTGGCTCCTTTTATCTTTTTTCTTTTCGTTTTACATAATATATGTTATCGGTACCAGAAATGGTTAACCGGATAAAAAAGAAATCTGCTATGGGGGTTTTTTGCAGTTAAAAATACTGTCTTTGTTTTCTGAAAAGGCATCGGTTTATTTAGCCGATGCCTTTCTTTTCTCTCTCTTTCTATTTTAGTATAAATTTGTTCTTCTCATTAAGTCTGATAATTTTATGTCTTTTGTGCGTATTGACGGAACTCCTGCGGTAGCATTTTCTATCGTTTTTGCTTGTGTTTTAAAGCTTGATAAGCCTACGCGCATAGTATTTTCGTTTTTTGCTGACATTATTTCCTTAAACATATTTAAAAGTCCCATTATAGTCCCTCCCCTTTTTCTATAGTATATGTTTACAAGCTTTAATTTTTATCATACAAAAATACTATTTTTTAAAATTTTGGTCATACGCGCTTATGCTATAATTTTTGTATGCAAGAATTGAATGAACATTTTAATAATGCTATAGATTTAGCGGAACAGAATTTTTCTCATAGCAACTTAATTATGTTTTTGAAAAATGGTAATGTTGTAGAGCGTCAATATGCTGCCTTAAATTTGGATAAATTAATTTCTGAAAATGAAGCTAAAATTTTGTTATCAAATCTTGTTGGTGTTGACGGTAAAATTCGGGAAGCCGCGGCTTTAAAAATTGCTGAACTGACTGCTGATTATCCTAATTATTTTTTTGATGAAGAAAATTTTAATACTTTTGTAAATGCAACTATTGATATTGATGGCAATGTTTGTAGGTTTGCGATTTTGGCAGCATGTAACTTAATAAAAAATGAGAAATTTTCAAGTTTTTATGCTAATGCAATGTTGAAAATTATTATTAATGCTTTAGATGAGATTTCAAAATTTACTTTTAGAGATAAAAAATATAAAATTAATAAACAGATTTTTAAAATATACTGGTGTCTTGAGGCTCTTACTTATTTTTATAATTTTGCGGATAAAGAAAATTTGTTTTCTATTTTAGAAAAATGCGCAATATTATCTGAATATACTATACGGGAAAAATGTGCAAAAATTTTACACTTAACACCAATTGGAGATGATTTGTCGCAGCTAAAAAATTTGCTTCAAAATGACGAGAACTACTATGTTCGTAGTATATTTGAATAATTAAAAAATAATTAATATGCTTGCTTGTCATGTATGTTTGGTTTATAACTATACTGTTAACGATACATATCAGAAGGAGATAAAGAATATGGTAAACGTAGCAATTAACGGCTTTGGACGTATTGGCCGTAACACATTAAGAGCAGCTATCAGAGAAGGTATCTTTGATAAAATTAACTATGTTGCAATCAATGACCCTGGTTTAAAACCTGAAGATGCTGCAAGAATTTTCAAATATGACTCTGTAATGGGTAAATTTGACGGTGAAGTTGAAGCTTATGACGAAGGTATTATTGTAAATGGTAAGAAAATTAAATTCTTCGCAGAAAAAGACCCTGCACAATTACCTTGGAAAGATTTAGGTGTTGAAGTTGTTGTTGAATCGACAGGTTTCTTCACAGATGCAGAAAAAGCAAAAGCTCACATTACGGCAGGCGCTAAAAAAGTTATTATTTCTGCACCTGCAACAAACGAAGATAAGACAATCGTTTTAGGTGTTAATGATAATGAATATGATTCTGAAAAACACAATGTTATTTCAATGGCATCTTGCACAACTAACTGTTTAGCTCCTGTTGCAAAAGTTATTGATGAAAAATTTGGTATTGTAAAAGGTTTAATGACAACAGTTCACTCATACACAGGCGACCAAAGAATTTTGGACGCAGGTCATAAAGATCCTCGTAGAGCAAGAGCAGGCGCTTTAAATATTGTTCCTACAAAAACAGGTGCAGCAAAAGCAGTTGCTTTAGTATTACCTCAATTAAAAGGTAAATTGGATGGTTTCGCAATGCGTGTTCCTACTCCGGATGTATCTTTAGTTGACGTTGTATTTGAAGTTTCTAAAGATGTTACTGTTGAAGAAGTTAATGCAGCATTAAAAGAAGGTGCTGACGGACATGTTCTTTGCTACACAGAAGAACCTCTTGTATCTTCTGACTATGTTGGAACATCTCAATCATCTACAGTTGACGCTTTATTAACTCGTGTAATGGGCGGTAATCAAGTTAAAGTTATTTCTTGGTATGATAATGAAATGGGATATTCTACAAGATTAGCTGAAACTACATTAATGGTTGCTGAAAAATTATAATATATAATTTTATATTATACTAAAACTAAACAGGCGGAGCCTTCGGCTCCGCCTGTTTTATAAAAAAAGGTATATAGTTAAAAAAAATGCCGCCCGGTGGGCGGCTTAAAATTTGGTTTTTGGTTTTGGTTATTATTTTGGTTTGGTTTTATGTTTTTTAAGGTTTGATTTATTGGTTAAAGATTTGATTAAGCG